>NZ_DAIUEH010000002.1:0-208707 GCF_036845245.1 Methylobacter sp. | reverse complement strand
ATAACAGGTCATACTCGATATTATATGTGCAATTCACATATTTGACCCATTACCGTAATTAGTTTAGCCTATTGTTTATGAATTATTTTTAATGCGTTTGCCCTGACTTCATGATCAGGTTGCTGCCACAAGCCGGGCAGGGATTTCTTGATAACAGGTCATATTCAATATTATTAGGACTTTCGCAACCCTAGCCGAATAGGTTATGTTAGCAGACATGATCACGAAACAACGTTACGTAGAATACTTGATTTGCCCGCCGATCAACTATACCTGCTTCAACCTGTCCGAGCATTTGGACCCTATCAGCCATGATGTGTCAACACTTTTCCGGACACAAAGTTAAGCAGATTTTAGCTGCATTTCGTAGTCCACTGGCGACACATAGTTATTGGCAGAATGAAGCCGTTCACGGTTATAAAACACTTCGATATATTCAAATATATCCTTGCTCTTAGCCTCGGCTCTGGTTTGGCAGCGCTGATGATGCACCAGCTCTGTTTTCAGCGTATGGAAGAAGCTTTCCGAAACGGCATTATCCCAGCAGTTGCATTTGCGGCTCATGCTTTGGATGATGCCATATTGCTGCAACAGCGCGCGATGACTGTCTGAGGCGTATTAGCTGCCTCGATCCGTATGCCAAATTAAGCCCTTGCCGGGTTTACGATTCCAAACAGCCATCGATAATGCATCATTCACTAATTTAGCCTTCATGTGCTCGGCCATTCACCTGCCGTGAATACAAATCTATAATCACAGCCAAGTGCAACCAACCTTCCTGGGTAGAAATATAAGTGATGTCGCCGACATAGGTCTGATTCGGTTCCGCCACTGTGAATTGCCGATCCAGATGATTGGAGCAATGGGTAGGCTATGTTTGGAGTTCGTGGTTGCTTTGAATTTGCGCTTGGTTTTACAAGCCAAACCTGCCGCCTCCATTAACCGGCCAATACGCCGGCGGCTGACCTGCCGCTCCTTATTGATTAAGGCTTCCTTAAGTCGGCGCGTCCCATAGTTTCTTCGGCTCTTTTTGAACAAGGCCTTGATCACTTCAGTGAGTTCTACATCGTTTTTTTCAGCCGCTGTTTGAGGAGACTTTAACCAAGCATAGTAAGCGCTACGGGAAACAGCCATGAACTGGCACATTGATTTAACAGGAGATTCAGTCTCATGCTGTTTGATCCAGGCGTACTTCTCGGCAACTGCTCCTGCGTTGCTCTACCTCCTGCATCCATGCAGTCGACCGGTGCTCCTTGGCAAAATACGCCGCTGCTTTTTTTAACAGGTCGCGCTCCTCTATTAACCGGGCGTTTTCTTTCTTCAACCGCTTCAATTCTTCGTAAAGATGCTCATCGGTTCGAACTGTTTTGTTGGGTTCTTTTGGCTGGCTATATTTGTTGATCCAGGTATGTAGCGTATTGGCGTTAACCCCTAAATCTCTGGCGGTCTGGGCAATTGCCTTTTCTGATTCCAGGGCCAGCTTGACCGAGGATTCCCTAAATTCGGCGCTATAAATTTTTATATTTTGTTTTTCTTGATCCATTTTTGACACACTCTCTAATTTCAGATTATTTTAGATTGTGTGTCCGGTTTAGTGTAGCCACTTCACTCTATCAAGTCCGGGCCGACTTGTTTTCCGACTATTTGCGAGCTGAACTGCGTAACCCCAGAATCAAGTCTTATTCGGGGGGATAGCGAAAGTCCTAATTATACAAGAAAATCACATATTTGACCCATTGCCAAATATCGAACCGATGAAAACGGCTAAATAAAGAGCTTCGCAATTAAATCATTTTCTCAATAGTATACCGAGGCCGCCGTTTGGTTTCTGAATAAATTTTAGCTAAATATTCCCCCATAATGCCAAGGCATAGTAACTGTATACCTCCAAGAAAATAGATAGGCAAAACAGTTGAAGCCCAGCCTGGTATTGCATCTTGAGTAAATAAACGTATCGCAATTGCCCAAACTGTAACTAAGAAACTAATCAGCGATACTAACAATCCTAAACTCGTAATAATGCGTAGAGGTAAATCTGAGAAGGATGTGATGCCTTGCCATGCGAATGAGAGCATTTTTTTCAGCGGATATTTTGATTCGCCGGCATAGCGTTCGGCCCGGTCGTAATATACAAGAGCATATGAAAATCCGATTTGTGGAATTATGCCGCGAAGGAATAAATTAACTTCGCCAAATTCTCTGAGCGCTTCAATGGCTTGTCGGCTCATCAAACGGTAGTCAGCATGATTGTAGATAATTTCCACACCCATGGAGCTTAACAGACGGTAATAAACTTTGGCAGTAAAACGCTTAAAAAATGTATCGGTCATACGAGCGTCTCGAACACCATATACAATATCGTAGCCAGCCGCATAGAGCTCAATCATCTTTTTAATCGCGGATAAATCATCTTGCAAGTCGGCGTCTACGCTAATAATTGCCTCTCCTTCCGCCGTTAATAGACCGGCTAAAAGAGCATTTTGATGGCCACGATTACGTGATAATTTGATTCCGTGGATGAATTCGTGGGTCTCGGCTAGAGACTCTATCATTTCCCATGTTCGGTCACGGCTTCCGTCATCAATATAGTATACACGGCTGTTAGGCGTAACCTTGCCATCGATGATAAGTTGCTTCAACAAATCTGCCAATTGGCGGGTCGTTTCCAATAAGACGGCTTCTTCGTTATAGCAAGGAAGAATAATGCTGACATCAATCATCCGCGGAATCATGGGTTTTTCATTGAATTTAGCTGTCTCGCATAAATGATCTGTTGCCATATCTATGCCTCGCTGAGTACAGAAAGCAAAATAACGGCTGCCCATAAAGCCTATGACGGTGTAGGGTATAATACCCAGTGCTTGAGCTATATAAGGATTTAAGTTGAAATGGGAGTTTGCAGATAAAACTGTAGCGAGGTTTGCCGCGTAAGCTACGGCGAGCACCAGTAAATAACGGATGAAACTAGAAATAACAGCGCCGCGACAGCTGAAGGTCCAGGTCTTGTTTAAAGCGAAACCTAGTAAAATTCCAAGCGAATAGCCAATCGCGTTTGCATGCACAATGTCTAGCTGTAAAAAATACATAGCAAAATAAATGGTACTTAATCCGACCAATGTGTTTGCGGCACCGACGATCAAGAATCGTATAAGGGGCATTGATCTCTCCTATTGCTTAATTGCATGAACGAAATACTGAGCGCCCAAGGGGCACCACTGCAGCCACCGCTCTAAAGGGCGTAGCGCCCGGAGAGTGCCAGGCACGAATAATCTGTAATGTAAGCCAACATTTTGAAATCCCGCTCTCTGCATTTCTTTACGAAGCTGTTTTCCTCTAATCAATTGAGCATTTTCATCGAAAGGGCAAGTATTCACAGCATTAACAGTAAGTGGATTCAGCGGATTATGTTCAAAAATAATTGCAGTTCCACCTGGTTTTATAGTTCGAAGCCACTCTCGTAAAAGGCCAAAATGAGCAGAATAAGGAATGTGATGGAATACGCAGGCAGCGAAAACTAAATCGAAAGTATTGTCAGGATAAGGGATATGCGTTCCATCGAAAGACTGGAAATTGGCAAGGTCAGAGAAACGGGATCGGCCTACTTCCAGACTTTTTTCTGAAACGTCCAGACAGGTCAAAGACGCATCAGGAAAAAATCTTCGAAAATGGGGCGTTGATGTACCAATGCCCGCGCCAAAATCCAGTATTTGTAGTGGATTCTGCTTATGTTTTCGATGCATGAAGAGTTCAAAAACATCTTTAATTTTATATTCAGCAAAGAACTCCGTAGATTCGCCGGAGAGCCTGATATTTTTCTGGTGTAGAATATAGTATTCATCCGCAAATTTATCGAATTCGGCTTTATGCATAACTTTAACTAATTAAGATAACGGTTTGTCAGCTGAAATATAAGTTTCACCTGCATTGATAAAAATGTATAAATGAATTGAATTATGCAACTTATGCAAAAATATTTCCTATTTCTTTTATCGGTACTTTTTGCATATAGGCGCTTAGCAACAAGTTAGCTGATAAAAATAATTATCTGGAAGTGTTTTTTGGAACCTTTTTTCTTAATTTTTATTGTTCAACTCGATATTACTTTCTTGTTTGTGTGCCAGTGAAATTAGAAAAATGCTAATCAGTGTATTCTCTTTTTAAATGGGGGCTGGGAAAGATTGAAGCAAGGATAAAAATAACCGCTATTTCCAGTACGACCAGACTGCTTAATAAGTAACGAGGTTCTGTTGATATGGCAAAAGTTAATATAAATAATAAGCTGAGACAAGAGCACGTTATTGATGTTAATAATATAGTCCGATTGATAACGGATAATTTGAAGAAATTTACTAGTAAGTATCCCAGAATAAGGAAAAGCACTATCTTATATGCAGATAGTACTAGAATCACAGTATTGCTAGGATGTTCAAGAGCCATAGAAACAGAATTTTCGGTGATGTTTGCATCGGATAATCCTCTGCCTTGCTTACTTAAAGGCAATAGGTTGATAGAGTTGTAGGTAATATTGCTCATCATTGAGATAATCCGAGTAATAGGCAGTTGTAAATAATATCTTAAAGGGGTTCTATCTATTCTATTTTTAGCAATCTCGGCAAATAAGTTATCTATTGGGGGCGGTATAGATTTTCCGTCTTGTTTAGCCAGCGTAGTCATGATATCCGAAATAACTTGCTTTTCATGGTTATTATCAAACGCCTTATCCGGCAGCCTTATTGACGAATATTTTCCATCAAAAATTTTGTAAATATTCTGGTCATCATGGCTTGAGCTTTTCCATGTTTTGAACCAAGCCAATGTTCCTTTTGGATATGTTAATGAATTATCGCCCATTGCTAAGGTTGGCGGAAAAGGCAAGCCATTAGCCGCTCCACGAATACCCCAAATGATAAGAGGCATTGATATTAGAAAACCGATTATGGTTATCTTTTTTAATGCGAATGTAGGTGAGTATATAGAGAATGCAACAATAGGAACCGTCACACAAAATATTACCATTTCATAACGTGTAAAAACTGCGATTATAAGAATTATGAACCAAGTAATTGTTTGCATCTTTTTCGTTATTAGTGATTTAATTATTTCCGCGAAAAGAATGATTATCAACGGAATAACAATAGACTCTGTTAATAATACACTAGCCCATGCTATTTGAAACGGTGACCAGCTTAACAGCATGGAAATAACTAAAATTTTTCTGAATTGTAATTTTAGTTTTGAGTAGAGTACAGAACAGAAATAGAAAATGGCACCCACCAATAATAAATATTGAGCCATAACAGAGATAGTATAGTTGGTATGGTCAAATATCCGAGTTACGGCCAGGAATAATGGGTATCCAAATAGCTGGTTACCACCCCAGTCAGGCGTGCATTGATGACTCGACGGGGTGGAACGTGATACGCAATGATTCTCTAGTATATTATCTGAAACTGATAGATAGGTGGCGCTATCTTGAGTGTGTATAAAAGGAAATAATAGGAATGGGATAATATTTAATAAAAATATTAGTAAAAAAATAAATATATATTTTTGGCTATCTTTCATTAAGAATATTGTCCTTGCAATAAGTGATAAACATATTATAAATATAATTCATGTTAAACAAATTTTTAATGCTTAGATTCAATTTACAGGTGCAAGCGATAAATGTTTGGCAAGAAACTCTATTGTATAAAAATAACTCAAGATATTTATATGTTTAAGGTTATGCTATTAACTAAATTCATTGGGACTATTTAATGTAAATAAAGAATTATAAGCTTTTATGGAGTAGTCAACCGATTTTGGTTTTACAAGTAGACTGGTAAAGTTGAGCCAAAAGCCTTGCCTCTGAAAACCTCGAAAACGGCTATTTTTGATAAGTGGTCATTTAGTGAAGGTCATTAATTTGTAATGAGTTATTTTTCTAATTCTATGAGTCTGTCGGATTTAGTAAATCTTAGATTCAGCTCCTAAGTGCAATCGGCATTAATCGGAAAAGAAAAAGGTTAGCTGATATAGTTTCACGCTTTTTTCAATCCGACCAAAGACGAGAAAGCGCATGAGAAACTATAAGCAGCTAAGCCAAGCACAAAGATACCAGATTAAGATATTAATTGCAGCGGGGAAAACCAGAAAGAGATAGCAGAGTTATTGTGCATATCGGGATCTACCGTGTGCCGGGAGCTGAAACGCAATCGAGGCAAAAAGGGCTACTTCCCGAAGCAGGCGCAAATAAAAGCGGATAAGCGACGGGCTCAAGCAGCAAAAGCACTCAAAATGACCGCCGAAGTGATCGTTGAGATTGAACAAAAAATCCGTTTGGACTGGAGCTCGGAGCACGTCTCGGGGAAGCTGGAAATCACTATCAGCCATGAAGCGGATTTATCAGCCTATCTGGGCAGATAAGCAGTGCGGCGGCACGTTGTATCAGCATCTTCGGCACAGCAACAAGAAACGCAAAAAGCGATACGGATCAAAGGATAAGCGCGGTCAGATCAGGAACCGTATCAGTATCGACGAACGCCCTGAGATCGTTGCGCAAAAGACCCGCATCGGCGATTGGGAAATTGATACAGTGATAGGTAAGAACCATCAAGGCGCCTTAGTGCCGATAGTGGATCGGGTATCCAAGTTCACCCTGATAAAGAAGGTAGCGAGTAAACAGGCCGAGGTGGTGACTGAGGCCACTATTTTATTGCTACAGTCCTATCTGGATAAAACTTTAACGATTACCGCCGATAACGGCAAAGAATTCGCAGGACACCAGAAAATAAAGCAACAGCTCAACGCTGACGTGTATTTCGCTCATCCTTATAGTTCCTGGGAGCGAGGCTTAAATGAAAATACCAATGGTTTGATCAGGTAATACTTTACCAAAGGCAGTCGCTTTGAGAACATAACCGATGACGCGGTTGAGTCTGTCATGTATAAGCTCAATCATCGCCCTCGAAAAACACTCAATTTTAAAAGACCTCATGAGGTCTTTTTTGCTGAGAAAGAGAAAGAAGCCGCATGATTACTGGGATTGCACTTCGGAGTTGAATCCGCCAATTAATACTAAAATTATCCCACTAAAATGTGATAGAGCAAGGCCATAAAATGTAAAAACATCATGACCAACAATGTTCAATAGACAATATACTTGTAAATGCCCATGCACGATCATAACAATGCCTATCCGATAGGGCTCTATGTTCGCAATAATGTCCCCTGCTAATGTTGGCTTATTGGCCTTCAATTGTGACCCCAGACACAGCGTAAAAATTGACATAAGTAAATAATAAAATCTAATTGAGTCTTTTCCGGTAAGAAACAAGATGAATGAATCAATAGATGTGTGTTGCTCCAGAGTGTTTCAAGCAAGAAGTCAATGGTTTGGCAGGTATTGGTTTATGTGTACGGCAGCTATCTTGATGGCATTGATTGCTGTTCCTCTAAGAGCTGAAGATCAAAGTAAGCCAGATGAGGTGGGGCACGTCACACTAGCCATCGGTCAGGCTTTTGCGCACAATAAAAAAGGCGAGCAACGGCCCTTAAAGCGAGGCGATGCAGTCTATGTTGACGAAACCATAGAAACAACGGCAGGTGGACATGTGCACTTACGCTTTGTGGATGAGGGTACAATCAGTCTGCGTCCTAATAGTCGTCTGAGTATTAAGCTTTATCATTACGACAAGTTGCAACCTAAAAACAGTGCCATCCGCTTCAATCTTGAGGCGGGTGTTGTTCGCAGCATTTCCGGGAAAGCTACACAAGCCGCTCATGACCGGTTTCGTCTCAACACGCCGATTACAGCGATTGGTGTTTTGGGAACGGATTTTGTGGTTCGTGCTGAGCCCGAAAAGATGTGGGCCGGCGTCTATTCAGGCGCTATTGCTATCGCTCCACTAAATGCACAGTGTGCTGTCGATGGTCTGGGCGCCTGCGCAGGAGCAACACGCTTATCCGAGACAATGGGAAGCGTTATGATTGAATTCAGTGGCGGCAGGGAGAGGGAGAAAATTGTGCCGCTTGACCCTGCAGTCATATCGAAGACGAGTAATCCCGATCGCGATAATTCGGAGAAATCTACGGATTCTGCTTCAGTTACGTCGAACCGTATGAATGCTGCAGAAATAAAGGCCGCTGATGTTGCTGCTCATTTAGGTGCCGACAATCAGTCCTCGCAGCCGGTTCAGCAGCCATCGCAGCCGGTTCAGCAGCCATCGCAGCCGGTTCAGCAGCAATTGCCGGTATCGCCGTTCACTTGGGCGCGTCAGGGCGATCAATTGCCCGGCGGTGCCGTGCTGCCTTCTGTTGCCGAGGTGCAGCAACAGAAGGCTGATTTTCTCGGCAATAACTCTTATAAATTATACCGCGCACAGTCGGCTTTAACCGAGTTGCCACGAGCAGGTGCTTACGATTTTAATCTAGTGGAAAAAGAAGCAGGCTTTACTGATTTTGCAGGCAATGATCATACGAGAAAACTCGCTCAGTTGGATGTGGCGACACTGCATGTTGATTTTGCAGCTAAAGAGTTTAGTACCCGATTAGAGATGAGTTATCACCCGCAAGTCGGCCCGGCAATTTCAGCTGCTCTCGATGGGGCAGGGCGTATCGAAAGTAACGGCCAATTTGCGGACGGAAATGCGGTAAGCGGCAGTGGTGTCGGAGGAATGCTCGGAATGGATGGTACGTCCGCAGCCCTGCTTTTCAGGAAAGAGGTTCCATCGGTAGGGGCATTTGATGGGCGGGCCTCGACAAAATGATGATGGACGAATCTTTGCTCAAAAACCGGATAACACCATTTTTATTAGCTGCGTCGCTGACTTTGGGGGTCAGTGTTTTCTGGGCGGACCCCTTTTCCAGTATTGAGGCCGCTGTTGGCGATCATCTGTGGCAGTTTATGAGTACCTCCTCCGCCAACCGGGAACGGCGAGTGGTAGTGATTGATATTGATGAAGCCAGCATTGCCCGTTACGGCGCTTGGCCGTGGCCTCGCGAACGTACGGCAGCTCTATTCAAAAGTTTGGCAGAACAGGGAGTTGCCCTGCGCGTTGTTGATATTGCCTTTCCCGATTCGAAGCCTGGAGACGGCGAGTTGGCAGTAGAGCTGCTTAAAACGCCGACTGTCCTGGCGCAGATATTAGCTATCGGCGCTGACGAGCCGGTAAATATGGGGCAATTGCAAGGAGGCTTGTCTTCTGAGGTTTGTCCTGGTCAGTTTCCAGAGGCTAACGGCGCAATAGGCAATGCTCCTGGTCTTAGGGCGGCAAGTGCCGGTCACATTACTCCGCGAATGGCTGCGGATGGCACCATTCGATATTTGCCTGCAATTATCTGTTACCGGAATAAGGGCTATGCCGCGTTGGCGCTGGCCGCGATTGCCGAAGGCGCAGGAGTGTCGCCTGATTTTACAGTTGCTTACGGTACAGGATGGCTGGATCCGGTGGCAACATTGCGTCATCCTCGTTTGCCGGGTTTTTCCGTGCCTATTAACAAGCAGGGGGATATCTTATTGCCGTGGTGGACATCCAGAGAGGGTATCACCTCTATTTCAGCGAAAGATATCATGGAAGGCAATGTGCCTGCCGGATACCTAAAAGATGCTTGGGTGCTACTGGGTGCGACCGCTTTCGGTATGGGTGATACGGTTCCAACACCGCAGGCGGCTGCGGTAAGCGGTGTCGAGGTTCATGCGCAATTAATGACAGCGCTGTTGGATGGACGGATACCTTACCAGCCCCGTGGCGCAATGCTGATGCAGATAGGTTGGATGGTGCTGTCGGGCCTGCTGTTGTTGGGAACCAGTCGCTGTCGGGGTGGAATAATACGGGTCTATGGGCCGGTTATAACAGGATTACTATTAGTGGGTGCAACCGTAGTTCTGCATGCCGCTTTACTCTGGATCGGCAGTCTTTGGTTGCCCTGGATGGTCGCTGTATTTTTTATATTGTCTTTGGTGGCTTTGTTCACTACACAAGGCTATATGAATAGTCGTGCCGAGGGTGCGCTGCTTTACCGCAACCTTTCCAGCTATTTGCCTGCCCATGTCGCCAAGCAGATTGCCCAGCAAGAGCCTGGTAGTACGCTCAATGCGCGTCACGAGCAAGTTATTGTGCTTTATGCGGACTTAAGAAATTTCTCAGCTTGGTGCGACCAGTTGCCGGCGGAACAGGCCGGAGCGCTGTTGCATAGCTTCTATACCTTTGCTAGTAAAATTATTCACCAGGAAGGGGGAGTGGTGGAAGAGTATGTCGGCGATGCTGTGATGGGCGTATGGCGTACCAATAATAGCGATCTACGGCCGCTCAGTGCTGCTAAAAGCATTGTTTTGACCGGAGAGCGGTTGTTTGGCGCCGAAACCGGAATCAATACTTTGCCGCCTTTGGCAATAGGTATTGGTATCGAGCAAGGCGAGGTATTGGTTGGGTCGTTTGGCCCGGCCCGGCGTCGCACGCATGCCTTGTTGGGCAGGACTGTTACCACTGCGATACACTTGCAGGCCATGACAAGCGAACTTTCGCAACCCATAGTTTGCGGTGAGAATGTTGTAAAGTCTTGGAAAGAGGCTGTGCCAATGATTTCTCTGGGCAACTTTTTGTTAAAAGACAGGCAGCAGCCGACAGAATTATTTGTGCCGGGAACGGAGTTGGCGGTAGAGAGCGAGTGAGCTTGAAACAGAAGATCATAGCGCTGATGATTGTCTGTGGCTTTCTCTCAATTAGTACGGCAAATGCCTGTGACAAGGCGTTAATCGAAGACTCTCTTCAAGCCTGTAGTCAAGATCCCGATTGGCTGGTGCGTTATGCAGCATCACTTAATGCCAAGAAGCGCTACACAGAGGCTGCCGATCTGTTGGAAGGCGTATTGTTGCAGTATCCGGAAACCGGCGGAGCGGTAGAGCAATATAACCAAGCCTTGGCAGGGATAGACAGTCAAGACGGCTCACATCAGAACATACAATCGATCCCGGTGGTCTTGCCGCAACAATGGCAAATCAATACCGGTTTGCAAATACGGAGCGGCTACAGTGACAACCTTAACCAGGCGCCTTCACAGCCAATCATCCAATTAACACTGCCATCGGGACCTGTAGCTATTGAGCTGCAGCCGCAATTTCGTAAACAGGCTGGATTTGGGGCTGAATCGCAGCTGGTTGCAAACGCGGTAAAAACAATAGCTGAGGGACTGCAATGGCAGGTGAGAGGCGAATTGTTTAATCGGGAAACAGAATACGGTGGTTACGCAGATTATCAGGGAACCAATCTGCTTACCTCGCTTATGCAGCGCGAGGATGATGGCAGAGAGACAGGTGGGGCGCTAGGGTTCAATGTTTTGCGTTACGGTGGCGATGTCTACTTGTATACGGGCCAGTTGATGTTGCGGCACACTGCGGAAAGTTGGGCGTACTGCAGGCCTCAGATGGGAGGAGATTTTTTGTGGCAAAGGCAAAATGGAAGGCCGCTATTGGATAGTCGTTATACCGGCTTAATGGCTGGTATAGCTTGTGACACAAAGATTGGTTTATATAGCGCCGTGATCAGTGCAGGATGGGACTGGGCAAGCAATCAGCGCCCCGGAGGCGATCAACGACGAGGCAAATTGGAAGTGATTGGGATTTGGCCTACGGAAGTAATGGTCCGGGACAGTTTTTTAAAGGCCTACGCCAATATCATGCAAAGCAATGATACGAAATCTTACAGTCCCTGGCTGAATAATGGCGCAACAAGATATATAAGTCGAATAGGGCTGGGGCTGGATTATGACTGGCCGCTGGATATGGTCGCCGACAATTGGCGAGGAGTAGTAAGTGCTAAATGGCAAAATCAAAACAGCAACATCAGTCTATTTGAAATGAATACATTGGAAGGTTGGCTGGGAGTGAGAGTGGCTTGGTAAATAAGATAGATAGCTTATGCTCCATCAACTTAAGGAAATAGATCGTGATTTCGACAGGGGTTGCCGGGTTCGCAAGCCACAGATAACAAAATCAATAAGCATGTGCACGTATAATGTCGGCACAAGTAGCTTGATTCTGGCGTACGTCAGCTACTTTGGCGTTGTGCCTCAGTTTTCATTAAGGTTTCATAGTGTTTGGCTGGGCTTCGTGCTGTGGGTAGGTGTAGTTCGTATTAATTATTATTTTTTATGAAACATATAGATATAGAATGAATGCGAAGTGAAATATACTAATTGATTGCATTTTGTTGAGTTAGATATAAAATTTAGCTTAGGAAGAAATCGGTGCAGCCGCAGGCTTGAGTCTTTGTTTCTTGTAAGTGTATTGGCAAAACAGTGATTGAACCAAGCTATGGTTCACGATTCCATTGATTTTGACTGGGTTAAAAACGAGGAAGAGTTAGAGTACTTTGATTATAAAATGCATCTCACAATGCTTCGGGAAATAAATATCAGTGGTTGTGAGCATGATCACATCGGCTTGGAGTTGTAATCGGATAGACTAAGCTCCAACCTAGGAAAAGGGAGACCTAAGTCATTTAAGATGGCAGGGTGCCGAATTTATTGATAAGGACTGTAATGGATCAAGCGCATTAAACCATCGTGCTTTTGATCGAGTGCAGATCAAATCTGATCTCGGCTTTTTGCAGAAAGTTTCTTTTTAACATTTAATTTTAAGGAGCCCAACATGGCTTTTACAATAGTTACAACTCGAACAATTCTTGCGCGTAACGCAGGCGCACTGTATAACTTGGAACTCGGTTCTACAGACATGGGGACTCTGGTTACCCAAGCTGGCACAACCACTGATAGCGTAAATGCTTTCCTGAACACCATCTACACCAACAGTGTTGGTACCGCTGCAACCACCGCTGTAGCCGCCGAGCTGGTTAACAACTTGGGTATCACTGATCCAGCGGCGATTACTTCAGCAACAGATTATATCGTTGGCCAATTGAATGCAGTTGCTTATACCGCGCGCGGCGCCGTAGTTAACAACATAATCAGTCTGTTTACCGGATTAACTGCTGATCCTGTTTTCGGTACTTTTGCGACTACATATAACACTAAAATTGCCAACGCCGAGGCTTATGCGGCGGTCTCTACCAATACCGGCAATGCTACTTTTGGTGGGGTTTCTACACAGCCTGCCGGACAGACTTTTACGCTGACTAATGGTATTGACACGTTTACTGGCGGATCCGGTAATGACACTTTCAATTCTTCGGTTATTGGTGGGCTTTCTGCGCTGGACAATCTCGATGGCGGCACCGGCACTAACACATTGACCGTAAGCGATACCAACCCCATCGCTGTTTCTCCAACCACCAAGGTTGCAAATATCCAAACGGCGACTCTGTCTTCCGGCGGCACAGTAGGCGGTGACCTTTCTTCCTGGACCGGCCTGACCCAATTGACCGTATCCGAAATCGGCGGCTCTGGTACTGGCCTTACCGCTGCAGGGACTACTGCGGTGACTGTCACTGATTCAGCCCAAGCTGCCGGCAATATCACTGTAAACGGCGGTTCTTCGGTTACTATAACGTCAACCGGTGCAACTAACGGTACGATTACTGTCGGTACAACAACCGCTCCAACCGGCGCTGTTGTTATCAACGAAACCGCAACCAACAACGGCACAGGGGGGGCTATTAACGTATCGGGCGGCACGACTGTCAACATTACCCAAACTGCCGCCAACGCAATCAATACAACCCATACAAATGGTGCTGTCAACGTCTCAGGCGGCGCTGCTACCACTTCAGTGACGATTAATAACTCGGCAATCGCAACCGCATCTCTTACTAAAGCAGGCGTTGTCGCCAATTCGGTCTCTATCAGCGACGTTAACGGCGGCACCACTAAAGCAGGAACAATCACTTCTGCCACGGTAAGCAATTACACGACATTGGGTATCAGTGACAATGCGCTGACAACCTTGAACTTGACTGGCGGTTCCGGCAACATAATTATCGACAATAGCGGTCTGACTACTCCAACCAACAAGACGCTGGGTTTAACCGTCAATGGCTTGACGGCCGGCACGCTGGACGATGCTGATATTTACACGACACTGAACGTCACCACCGCGGGCGCGGATTCGACTTTGTCAAACATTACCACAGGTGCTGTGGCCACATTGACTGTCGCGGGCACCAAAGGTTTGACCCTGAATTCCGCTGCCGGTTTGGTGGGCGCGTTGAAAACCGTTACTGTAAGCGGATCGGCGGGTTTGACCGCTGATTTTACCCTAGCTAGTAAGGTGACTGCTGTCGATACTTCGGCTACAACAGGCGCATCGAAAGTGACTATCGACGGCTCGAAAGCAACGTTCACCGGCGGCGCCGGTGCCGACACGGTGACCGTGGTTACAGGCGCAACCAAGGCAATCTCTCTTGGCGCAGGCGATGACAGTCTGACCTTGGGCGCCTTGGTGCCGACCGCTGCAATCAGCGGCGGCGCGGGTACCGATACCCTGTCGATGGATACTACTGCGGCGGCTACCGCTTCGAGTACGCCTTCATTTGCAGGTTTGGTAACAGGCTTTGAGCATCTGACGTTGACCGGTGCTGCTGTTACAAAGACTATCGATCTGGCAGTGTTGGGTAATTTTAACTACGTAACCACCAGCGGTGGTACTGATGTGACATTAGCCAATTTGAGTTCTGGTGCCACTTTGGCGTTAACCGGCGCGGGAACTAAGTACACGATTGGAAGTACCTCCGCGTTCACCTCAGGTACGAATGATACCGTTAACTTGGCGTTGACCGACGGTTCCGGAGCGGGTGTGTCTTTTGCCGCCACCGGGATTACCGCATCAGGCGTCGAAAACTTTGTAATCACGACTGCGGATACCCAAGCAACTCCAACAGGCACCTTTAACGACCTCGTGACTGTGCTGGGCAACTCGGCGAAGACCATCACTGTGAGCGGTAACGCCGGCCTGACATTGACTGCAGCGTCTACAGCGTTAACTTCAGTCGATGCAAGCGGTATTACCGGCACTACGACGGGCGGCTTTTCTTGGACTTCCGGTGCACTTGCTGCGGCGGCAACCGTCAAAGGTTCCGTAGCTGGAGCCAATACGGTTGACGCATCGGCAGCTACAGGTGGTGCAGTGACTTACACCGGCGGTACAGGCAATGACGTGTTCACTGCTACCAACGGTAAGGCAAATGTCGTTACCTTGGGTGACGGCACTAACAGCGCTACAGTCAGCAGCGGTAACAACACTATCACCGGCGGTACTGGGGCCGATACTGTAATTGCTACAACTGGTAACAATACAGTTACTCTGGGTAACGGTGCTAACGCCTTCACTGCAACATCAGGTAACAATACTTACACCGGCGGCACAGGTGTGGATACAGTAACTGTAGGCGGAGGCACGAATACCTTGACCTTAGGAACAGGTGCCGATGTGGTGTCGATCACTGCGGCTGGCTCGAACGTCAACACCTATACCACTATTACTGATGCTCACGCGGGTGTGGCGATTACTTTTGTGGATAAGGGAACTGAAACCTTTAATACAACAAAAGTAGCACTTGCACCGACAGCAGTGTTCCAGGATTACGCCAACGCAGTTGTTCAAGCCGGTGGTAATGCGTCTATTGATGGTGCATTTGGTTGGTTCCAATTCAGCGGCAACACTTATTTGGTTGAGAGCCGTCACGACGGGTCTGGTAATAACGCTAGTTTCGTCAATGGTACTGACATGATTATCTCCTTAACCGGTTTGGTTGATCTGAGTGCTGCAACTGGCACAGGTACAGCTACTTTGACTCTGGTCTAAAGCGGTATAGCTGTAATGCGGATTCGCCGCAAGGAAATCTGTCAGAAAAAGCAATAAAACCAGCCCTCGGCTTATCGAGGGTGCAGTAAACAAAAACCTCGCTGCTCACAAGGCAGCGAGGTTTTTTTCTGAGTGTATTCGTCGAGTGCACTCAGAAAAAACATACAAAATTAAAGAGAACGAATCATGAGTGACTGGACCGCCGGCTATGTGGCCGACATTGGCTACACCTACGGCTACTACGCCGAACTCAATCCACTGCGTATCAGTCTGGCTTTTCTCAATGCCGGGCTTGTGCCTCCTGAACTGGGAATTCATTGCGAACTTGGCTACGGTCAGGGCGTGAGCGCCAATATTCATGCGGCAGCTTCCGGTAGTACATGGCACGCCACCGATTTTAACCCTGCGCAAGCCGGTTTTGCTCAAGCTCTAGCGCGGGTTTCCGGAGCCAATGCGCATCTCACCGACGAAGCCTTTGCCGATTTTTGTAACCGACCTGACCTGCCGGACTTTGATAGCATCGGTCTGCACGGCATTTGGAGTTGGATATCCGACGAGAACCGAGCGGTCATTGTCGACTTCATTCGCCGTAAGTTGAAAGTCGGCGGTGTGCTTTATATTAGTTACAACACTCAGCCGGGTTGGGCGGCGATGGTTCCGATGCGGGATTTGTTGACCGAGCATAGCGAAGTAATGGGGATGTCGGGGCAGGGCATTGTTTCCCGTATTGATGATGCGCTCGATTTTGCTGACAAGCTGTTCGAGACCAATCCCATCTATAGTAAAGTTAACCCATTAGTTATTGACCGGCTCAAAGGTATCAAAAAACAAAATCGTAATTATCTTGCCCACGAATATTTCAACCGTGATTGGTTACCGATGTCGTTTTCGCGGATGAAGCAATGGCTAATTCCAGCTAAGCTCGACTATGCCTGTTCGGCGCATTATCACGATCATATCAATGCTTTAAATTTGACCGCCGAACAACAAAAGCTGCTTGGGGAAATCCCGGATGCAATGTTCCGCGAAACGGTGCGCGACTTTTGCGTCAATCAGCAGTTCCGCAGGGACTATTGGGTCAAAGGCGCTCGAAAGCTCACTCAATTGGAGCAGGCTGAAGCCCTTGGTTTGCAAAAAATAATTTTGTTACAGTCGCGCGTTGATGTTTCTCTTAAAGTCACCGGCGCCATTGGTGAGGCAGGCTTGCAGGAAGCGATCTATAACCCCGTGCTTGATATTTTGTCCGACTATAAACCCAAAACGCTCAGTCAGATTGTGCACTTGGTTAAAGACAAAGGTGTAACGTTCGCTCATGTTGTTCAGGTCGCCATAGTTCTTTCCGGTGCGGGCTATTTGGCTGCAGCGCAGGATGAGACGGTGATTTCCAAGGCAAAAAAGCAAACCGACAAACTCAATATATATCTGATCGACAAAGCGCGAGGCAGTAGCGATATCGGCTTCCTGGCAAGTCCGGTGACCGGTGGCGGTGTGGCCGTGGGTCGTTTCCAGCAATTGTTTCTACTGGCGATTAGACAGGGTAGAAAGCAGCCGATAGAATGGGCGCAGTTGGTGTGGCAGATTCTTGCGTCGCAGGGGCAAAAAATTATTAAAGAAGGTAAGGCCTTGGAGAGTCCGGAGGATAACTTGGCAGAGCTGACTGAGCAGGCACAGATTTTTGCCGAGAAGCAGCTGCCGATATTGAAAGCGTTGCAGATTGCTTGATGGAGAGTTTGCGGCCTCTGATTATTAATCTTGCGCCGACGGGTATGGTTCCCACGCGTGCACAATCGCAATATGTGCCCCTTTCGACGCAAGAAATTGCGGCGGATGTAGCCGGCTGCGCTGCGCTGGGTGCATCGATGGTGCATATTCATGCGCGCGATAAAGACGGCGTGCCGACAGAAGACCCTGCTGTTTACGAAGAAATCATCGGCGCGATTCGCGCTGGCAATCCGGAAATGGTTATTGTCGTTTCTACGTCCGGTCGAGTGGTAAGCGAAGTCGAGCGTCGCTCGGCCGCTCTTTACTTGAATGGTTGTTTCAAACCCGATATGGCAAGTCTAACTCTGGGCTCGATGAATTTTGCTACCAGCGCCAGCGTCAACGATCCTAAGACAATCATCCTGCTTGCGAAGATTATGCAGGAGCGTGGCATCAAGCCGGAGTTGGAAGTATTCGATACCGGTATGGTCAACTTTGCGAAAATCCTGATAGACAAAGGTCTGATCACGCCGCCGTTCTACTTCAATATTCTGCTTGGTAACCCCAGCACCGCCCAGGCCACTTTGCTGCATTTGGCCGCCATCATTAGCGACCTGCCGCCACAGTCAATCTGGGCGTTGGCTGGCATCGGACGCTTCCAAGCCCGCGCCAATGCACTGGGCGTCGTAATGGGAAATGGTGTGCGGGTCGGTTTAGAAGATAATTTGTGGTTGGATGCAGCGCGTACGCAACTTGCTACCAATGTACAATTGGTGCAGCGAGTGGTAAACCAAGCCGGAGCGCTGGATCGAGCGATTGCAACTCCGCAAGCAGTACGAACAATGCTGGAGCTGGATAGCTTTCAATGAACGTCACCCCGCAACGGCTCGTTATTTTCGGTGTAAGCAATATTTTGTCCGACCTGTTCGACTGTGCCTATGCCAACAAAATTGCACTGAGCAAGATTGTCATTGATCTGCCGGAAGAAACCGGCGAACGAGATATCAGCTTGGCAGCTCGGCTTACGGCGCTGGAAGGTATCTGTGTGGCGCCTACGGTCGAATATCTTGATAACTTCAAGCCGGCCTCGGGGGAGCTATACTTGTTGGGGCCAACCACACCGACACGCGTTGTTCTGGCAAATAAATTAAAAGAGCGCTTCGGCTTGCATTTTCATACGCTGATCCATCCCAGCGCTTACGTATCGCCGCTGGCAACACTTGCCGAAGGTGTATTCATAGGCGCTAACAGCGTTGTCGGTCCGGGCGCTCGATTGGCCGAGCATGTTTTTATTAACCGCGGCGTAACTATTGGACATGATACGCACATTGGCGCATTTTCGCGCATCCAGCCAGGTAGCAATCTGGGAGGGCTATCACATATTGGTCGTGGCGCCACTGTAGCGATTGGCGCGACGTTAATAGAGCGGTTGGTGGTTGGGGATAATGCTTTCATCGGCGCAGGTGCGGTGGTGATCGCCGACGTGCCTGCAAACGTGCTGGTGGTCGGCATTCCTGCCAAGTTTAAAAAACTACTGGCGTAGTGCGCTGAGTAAAACGCTGCACTGCGAAATCGCAGGCAGCAAGTAAGCTAGGCCCGGACTTGTCAAGGTCAAGTGTGGTTGAAAAGAGCGTTTGCATTGCGCTTCCCTCTTGCTTTCGCATATCTTTACTGGCAATTAATGCGGCAAGCCTTGAAAAATACTCGGTTTCGTTGATGGCTGCTGAGCTACCCACTTTGCAACCGACATCGGAATCGGCATAGGTGACTATCGGTAATGCTTCCGCCATTGCTTCCGCAGCGCTGAAACCTCCACCCATACGCGGCGGATTGACATAAATATCGCAGCATTGCAGCACGGCAGGCATATCGCCATGCTCGCATAATACCCGAATTTGCTGTGCAGGCGCCTGCTCCAATGCAGGCGGCATCTTGCCTTGGCCGCCGATCAGCAGCCATATAATGAGGGGGTTGTTGAGCAGTTCAACCATACGTGTGGCCCATGCTCCGGTAATTTCTTTTTCCAATCGATAGCCAATGCTGATCAAAACTAACGCGGCTTCCGGCAAGGCAAGGTCTTGGCGTGACAGTGCAGATGTTGAAGGCTTACGCTTGATTCGGTAAGGGTGGTGCCAGCCGATGCTATTGGTTAGACGGCTATCCCATGTCGCCTGAGCTTTACCGGCATCTTCCTGCGATGCGCAGAGCCAGACGTCACATGGATCAAGCGGTGCAACAGAATGGATGTTCAGCCCCAGCACAGGGCGTGCTTCGAATAGCGGAGCCACAATCGGCGAATAAAATCCTACTGACATTACCAGATCAGGGTCAAATGAAGCGATGTGCGGCAGCATATCCACCCATCGGGCCATCACTGAAAAGCATTCAAGACCTTGGTATATCGCAATGCCATGTGGGCATTGTGAGCCCCATTTTGCTGAATCAAACGCCCCCATTGTGGTGGATTCCCCGGCTCCGAGTAAATGCGTCATACCAGGGACAGCAAGATCGAGGCAGGAAAACAGGGCGACTTCTATGCCCTGTTCCATCAGGATGCGCGCTTGATGTAATGCCATTGCTGTTGGGGCATGAGGATAGGTGCTTAAGTAAGGAATAATTATGGCAATTTTTCGAATCCGTTCAACATGTCGAGCAACAGGGCGTGTGGCGGTCTGCTGGGTCAAATGTTGTCCCAATTTATGTAAAATGTCCGGGAAAAATGCGTCACGAATTGCCTGTACAAATGCCGTTCTATTATTTGCGTGGCTCAATATACGAGCCCAGGCATACGATAGAAACGCGACCTGTCGGTCAGGGTCAAATGGTACAATGTTCAGCAGAATCCGACCTGCTTCTGCAAGGCGAGTATCATCATTCAGCATCGAGGCTAACCAAGTGGAGCGCAGGAATCCTGCCACGCTCTCATCCGGTGTTTGCAGCATTAAATGCTCTATCAGCTCTTTTTTGATGGACTCGTTATCGGCTTGTAGATAATAGTCCTTCAGTCGGTGCCAGCAATGACTCGCGCCGGGGCTCGCGATAGTTTGTGCTGTCGCATCGCGCAGCAGCATTATGTTGAAATCAATTTCGCTCATGGCAACCTAGGTTCTGTTGATGTTTCATCTCAGCCATAAAAGTATGATGAGAATGACAACATTCCCATGTAATTAATAATCTTCTTTTCATATCGAGTGGCAATTCTGTGATAGTGTTTGAGCTTGCCGAACATACATTTAACCTCTTGTTGCTAATTTCTTTAAGTTCCAATACTTCATCATTTAAATTTATCCAGTTCATGCTGCTTAAAATGATCGAGTCTGCCGGATTGGTGAAACGTCAACAGAACTTAGTGTTATGCTATTAGATAACATCCTGTAACTGTAATTCGTGGATCTTCATCAGTAAATAGCCATTCTATTGGCTGGTAGGGTAATCGCGCTATCAGGATGGAAGAGCATTTTCCAGTAGAAAAATGAGTCTGAAGGATGAGCTAAATCCCGATAACTCAGCAGCTTTTTAAGTCTCGTTTCATTAATGGTTTTAAATAATTTACAGCGTTCTTTTTGTAGTTGTTCAGCTGCCTGATCATCGGTTTGGCTAATAGCCATTGTATCCAATACTTCAAATTTGATGTCAAGTTTCAAATAGGTTTTGGTATTTTCTAAGGATTTCAATTTGTCATAAGGCGTCATCATACAGTTATAGAGATAGAATTTCTTATCTTTGCTCTTGCTGTCAGTTATAGTCCTTGGGAAGAAACAAGGGCGATGGAAATTGATATATGGAAACACGGTTTCATGATTGAACGGGTTGATTAAAGATGCCCAGCGTTGTGGGATATGCGCATAACCAAAAGGTTTCCTGATCACGGAGCCATTTTTACTTTCAACTAAAGCGTTGTCATTGGTCTGTCTGGAGCGGGATTTGTAAATTCTACCAGTAGCTTTTGCAGTTACTTTCTAGTTAATGTATTCCGAGCTATTTTCTGAATGGAAGCCTTGAATAACAAAGGGAAAACAGTCCAAAAGCTGTTTTATAACCGTCATCAAATACTGTTCGCTGATTTTCTCAACCACACACCACTTCGAATTGGGTCACCATTAATATGATAGACGCCTTTTTGTTTATCCTGATCGCCCTGATGAACCGCATTAATCCGAATATAGCCCGGCTCACCATTGGGCTCGCGGCTTTTTTCGTTGTCCAATAAGCGCGGCCTTGGGGCAGGTCTTCTCAAAAGTGTAGCGTTGCCGCGGATAGGTTGTTGATTTTATGAGATTGTACAGATGTGCTACGGATATGCCCATTAAGCGTTGGTATTGGCTTTGCTTAAAAGTTTATGGATACGTTCGCAAAGTTTTTTAGTGGTTGGCCCGCTGAGGGGTTATGCCGTTCATCCGCTGCGAGACAGGAGTCGAGTAGTCCCCAGAAGCGATAGTGCATGTGTTTTCACGCAGCTTGCGAAGTGAAAATGCAGGCTTTCCGAAATCGCGTCGAGTCATTGGAGAGCATGTGAGCTACCCCTTGTTGGGTAGCGATCGAGTGACCAGGACGGCTGGGGCAGCCGCAGGCATTAGCGGTCGCGTAATTTTTGCCGCTTGTTGGGCTGGGAGGCCCATAAAAGCTTTCGCAAAAATAGCGACTCCCCGGTTTCTTTCCGGTATCACAGTACTACCAGATCAGCCGTGTGATCTATTGCCTCGAATAACCGGTGATTTTAACCAGAAAACGCACCACAACACCCTTCGAGGGTTTATTTAGATACGGGTATCTGAATTTAACCAGTATGCCTCGATAACACTTATCTGCGCTACTAGCGACCAAAAAGACGACGGATTGGCTGCCGGCTAAAAACTGTGCCAGTTGTTCTATGCTATTGAGGTCTTTTATGTACATGATAGATTTTATTTTTTATCATGAACGAGATTTAAACGGTTATCAGACTCATTTAGTACTGGAAGAGGCTGGAGATTGACTGTTTTTCGTTTACTTGCTAGTATATTTACGTAGTATTTTTTACGAATTATAGTAATCAGGCCGATATGGGGCAGTAATGAATATCTTGGCAGTAGCTCGTCGCAATGGGCTGCGCAGAGTTTGTCTATTTGTTTCTCGTAATGCGGGCTATCTTTTGTTTTTTATTAATTAGTATGGGTTGTTGTTATGGCAGATTCTCAAACAGGTGCAATCCAAGATAGTAGTACGCTTGGGCAAAGCACAAAAGATATTTTAACGACTGTTCTTTCCAATATCGACACTTCGAATACATCGGCTTCTGTGACAAATGTAGGCGGAACTACATTGGTTCAAGGCAATGCGGCTGATGGGCAGTTTGTTAGCGCGTTGGTTCCGTCGACAAGTTTGGTTATTGGTACTGTAAATAGCGGAAACTTTGTTGCCGATGTGTCATTGCCGGCGGGCACGGGATTAATTTTACAAGGCTTGGCCGACACTACTAATGCATCCGGGGCCGGAACTTATTTTAACTCGCTCATTAATTCTGCGCTTCCTTCGACCAGTACCGACAGCACTGTAAATGATCAGCGTAACTCACTTCAGAATGCTGCTACCATAGTGACCAATGGAGCGGGTGACGGACAAAGCGTTACCGTTCGGTTGGTGAACATTGTCGATAATACCGGCAATTCAGGTTCAGGCGAGGTGGTGATTAACGGCCAAGGCAGTGGCTCAACACCAGGTTTGACTAATATAGTTGCCGTCAATACAACTGGGCTATCTAGTAACCAGACTCTCGTCTTGGAAAATATACCGCGTTCAGTTATTGTGGGATCTGGCTCAGTAGAGCTGCGAGGCGATACCGGGGGTCTGGTTGTTGGTGATAATGCTAATCAAAGAATTGTGGGGGGGGCTGGCGCCGATACCTTGGTTGGTGGCGGCGGTTCCGATACCTTGGTTGGCGGAAGCGGTAATAATCTGTTTGGATTTAACTCAACAGGTCACTATACCGTGACTGATTTTACTCCAGGTAATGATAGGTTGGCTTTCTCTATCCCAGGCGTCACTAATATTAATCAGTTAGCTTCACTTATAACGAGTGTGGATACTAGCGGTGGCTCAACAACCTACAATTTTGGTCCGACGGCATCAATTACTTTGACCGGAGTTTCAGGTAACCAAGTATTGGCTGATATGATTCAGTTTACTATTACTCCGGGTAATTAATTCTTCAAGTTGAAAAGCCCTCCTTTGATTGGAGGGCTATATTTCAGATTTTTCTTCTGCTTACCGGATTAGAATGATTTCCAAACAGATCTCGTCATTATTGGTAGTTGGCGGGTTTGTGTATGGATGGGCATTTGATTCGCTAAGACCATCGCTAAAGGTTTCTTTATCTATTGACGGCTCCGTTCTTGCGGATGGATTGACTGGGTATTCGGTAATTGACGAATTCTATTCGTTTGCCGTGCCGCCGACAACGGACTGTGGTTTTGTCTTACCTCTTCCTGTCCAGGCTTTGGATGGATTTCCTCATCAACTGACTGTCAAAATTATTGATTGGCGTCCTATCAGTGCCGCTTTGCAATCAAGTGTGAGGTGGTGCCATGGAGACAACTGCGGCGAAGTGGGTTTGAACGGGCAAGGATTTATTGAGGGTTGGGTAGGTTTTAGAGACTTAACAGAAAATGATAACTTGCCGGATGTCGATGTTGTTGATGATAACGGGCAAGTTCGGTCAATTAAGCTTACTTCTGCCAATTCATTTAATCGCTCCGAATTCCGTTCAGCGGCATACTTCAAAGTCAGCCAGACCCAGCTATGCGATTTGGTAAAGCCTGTTTACCAATGCCGAGGCGTGCCACTCAGGGAACAGGGTGGCGAAGAGTCATTCAAACCAGTTGGGCAACTTGAAGCAGTGGACTATCAAGGGATTCGAGGATGGGCGTTGAATGCATCGAATTTTTTGGAAACACTGAATCTAGTCCTAGTGATAGATGGCTTGCCTTTAAAAAGCATTCGTCCCAATATTCGCCGTTACGATATCGCTGCACACCTTGGATTGTTGCCCGAAGAGGTGGGAATTGCAGGGTTTCACATAGATCTTCCAGTTACAGTCAAGGATGGAGTGACTCATACTTTCAGCATTCAATGCCGGCGTGATGGGACCTTACTAGAGCCTAAATCCCTGAAATACATCCATCCGCAAAGAGGACGCAGTTTAAATCAAGTGCTCATGCGTTTAGGGCAGGCTACTACATTGCAGTCCTGCTATGACGCGGTGGAACGTAGTCAAACGGTTCCTGTTGTATCGGTGGTCATACTCAATCGCAATGGCGCTGACTGTCTGGAAACATTGTTTCAAAGCTGGTCCCGGCATAACAGTATGTCGGTTGAAATTATTGTTATCGATCACAGCTCTAGTGACGACAGTTTGTTAGTTCTCAATCAATGGGAAAGTCGTCTGCCGCTTCATATAGTGGCACTGGACACCAATGATTCTTTCTCGGCATCTTGTAACCGTGGCGCGAAGTTGGCGCGCGGTAAATTCGTGCTATTCCTCAATAATGACATTGTTTGGCAGCATGATGTATTGCCTGCTCTTGTACAGACTATGCAAGACCCCAAAGTAGGGGTAGTGGGGCTTAAACTATTAAAAACAGAGTCTGCCAAAGATAAAAATATGTCGTTGTCGAATGTGGAAGTGCAACATCTGGGGGTAAGATTTACATTGGTGGATGGCCAATATTGGCCTTATGAAGCTACTCTCGAACAAGGAATGTCTGAAGTTCAATTTGCTCCTCAAGAGGTTCCGGCCGTGACCGGTGCAGTGATGTTGTGCCGCAGGGATGAGTTTTTAGGGCTAGGAGGCTTTGATGAAAACTATTTCTACGGTTATGAAGATGTTGAGTTTTGTCTGCGTCTACATCAACGGACAGGTCGGCGGATCATCAGCCGTAACGATCTCGTAGCCTTGCACCGACATGGCTACACTCGCTTGACAGGACGTGAGCCGGCGGTTTTCGATAGACAGCAGAGCAATCAGACACGATTAGCCAGACAGCTTGGATTGTGGATCAAGCGCGCTTGGTGGCAGAGTCTTATTAGTGGAGATAAACAGCTCACCAATGAAGTATTGACCATCGGATTTGTTGTTCAAGATAGTGGTGTTTCAGATGCTCAATTAATTCCAGCGGTTAGGCTGGCTGAGAGTCTGCTATCCCTTTATCCCGATACCGAATGCGTATTTCTCTCTCAGGAAAAAAGTTGGAACGACACTGGGCGCTTGCACTTACTGATTTCATTCACTCCGTTATTCGATCTGCGTAATCTCAAGCATTTGCGTGGCGATTTGAGAACGGCGTGTTTTATTGATGACGAGCAGTTGCTGTATCAATGGATGAAAAGCCCTTGTTTAGATCATTTTGACACCCATCTGTGCGGTAATGAGGAACTGGCAAGTAAATTTACCAAGTTAATGCCGTTCAATTTAGTGCCGACTATAAGTTCGTCCGAAGTTCCGCTGGGTCCACTGCTGAATTCCAAGCTTTTGCGTGTATTGCTGCGAGTTTCCGATTCCTCTTTGAACGCAGCGGCAAAAAAGATAAGAGCCGGATTCAAGCAGCATGGAGTACTGGTGACGCAAGTGGATGCAGATCAATGGCACAATCTATCTAAAGTGGCGGATGTTATCATTACCCTATATGGTCAATCCGAAAAGCCATTGCCTCATTTTGATCGTAGGGAAGGGGCTGTCAACATTGTTTGGCTGCTTGATGCCTCGGAAACAATTAAAATCTCCGATCTGGCCTTGGTTGACGAATTATGGTTAGCCGATGAACATCTCCCCGAGCATTTCGATCATGTTGTTGCAATACGGCGTAAAGTAGAGATCAAAGAAAAGCAATTAAAAAAGATTGCAATCATTTTACAGCAAATTGTGGAGGAGCACGTTGGACGTTCTTTTTGTGCACCCTAACTTTCCCGGTCAATTTCGTAGGCTTGTCGGCGCGCTAGCGCAAGAGCAAGGCGTTCGCATTTATACTTTGGGCGATCAGAGTTGGATGCCTTCGTTCGAACTGCCCGGTGTAACCCCTCTATCCTATCCGGCACCTGAAGCTGCCGGTGAATCCACTCATCCTTACGTAAAAAGTCTTGAGGCCGGTGTAAGGCGAGGACAGCAGGTGGTTCGTACTCTGCTACCACTCAAGCATCAAGGCATAGAATTCGACGTCATTTATATTCATCCGGGCTGGGGGGATGGTCTTTATCTCAAAGATCTGTTCCCGAATGCGCTTATTATTTCTTTGTTTGAATATTACTATCGTCCGCGTGGCTCCGACCTCGGCTTTGATCCGGAGTTTCCGCTGTCCTTCGATGACATCTTCCGGGTGCGAACGCTCAACAGTATTCAGCATCTTGCGCTAGAATCGTTCGATATAGGGATTAGTCCAACCGCTTGGCAAAGAAGCCGTTACCCGGAGGCATATCAGCATCGTTTAGAATGTCTACATGAAGGCGTCGATACTGAGGTTGCTCGGCCGAATGCTCAGGCCAGTTTCAGGTTGCCGAATGGCACAGTGCTTCATGCCGGCGACGAGGTTCTTACCTTTGTTAGTCGTAGTCTTGAACCTTATCGCGGATTTCACCAGTTGATGCGAGCTTTGCCCCTGATATTAAAAGAACGTCCCGATTGTCAGGTCGTTATAGTGGGGCAAGATGCTCCCAGCTACGGCCCTGCACCGCAACAAGATGATAGTTGGCGCATAAAGTGCCTGAAAGAGCAGGAAGGAAAGCTTGATATGAACCGCATCCACTTTACCGGGCTGCTGGATTTTGGCGACTACATTAAGGTGTTGCAAGTTTCACGAGTGCATGTGTACTTGACCTATCCTTTCATTCTGTCTTGGTCAATGCTTGAGGCCATGTCGGCCGGTTGCCTGGTGATAGGTTCCGATACCGAGCCCGTTAAAGAAGTCATCAGTCACGGCAACAATGGCCTATTATTCCCGTTTTTTGACACAAATGCCTTGTCGGCTCTGACGACCAATGCATTAGCACAGCCGCGCGATTATGATGCTATGCGCCAAGCAGCAAGGCTTACCATACAAACACGCTACGATTTTAACACCGTAATTTATCCTCAGCATCTCGATCTGCTATGCAGTTTGCGGGAACAACAGAAGACATCCTATGAACAAGTCCTTTGAAACCTTGCTTAAACAAGCTTCAACTAAATTACAAACCTTAGACTTCGGCGATGCGGGCAAACTGTATAACGAAGCCTTGCGCATTGAGCCAAATAATGCAGCGGCGCAAATGGGACTCGCCATGGTTTACAACTATACCGGCGAAAGCGCTAAAGCTTTACAAATACTGCAAACTATCTGGGCCGCTGTTCAATCCAGCAGTACTAAAGAGCAGTCCAAATTAGACAAAGCCACTATTGCGGAAATACCCGCTCAAATTGGGCTTGCTCTGCAACAATTGGGACACTTCGATCAGGCGTTGGTTTTTTTTACTCAAGCCGATAATATCAGCCCGAGCGAAGCATTAAAGCTACGGATCGCTCAACTGTCCGGTGCGGCGGCCACCACATTTGACCAATTGCTAATTCAGGCGCAAAAAAATCAGGCAAACGGACAACTGAACGAAGCAATCAAGGCCTATAAAGCGGCCTTGCAGCTAAATCCTGACAGCGATCGCGCCCAGCACGGAGTAGGGAATGCACTAAGAGCGCAGGGCGATCTTCAGGCCGCCATGCCTTTTATCCAGCAAGCGATTATTATGCAACCCGAAGTGGCTGAATATCACAATACTTTGGGTATGCTCTTTCAACAAAAAGGCGAATTTGAAAAAGCCATCACTTTTCACCGTCGTGCCATCAATCTCGATCCTAAGTATGCCGCCGCATTTTGTAACTTGGGCGTAGCGTTTAAGAATCTAAACCGTGCGACAGAGGCGATTGCAGCCTATCGACAAGCGCTACAAATTAATCCCAACATGCCTGAAGCTCATAATAACCTAGGTAATTTGTTACGTACAATGGGCGACATGGTCGGTGCGCAAGCCAGCTTAGAGCAAGCCTTGAAAATTCGTCCCGGATATCCGGATGCTCAGCAAAATCTGAAGGAATTGCTGGCGTTGGTTAAGCCTGTTGCTAAAAAAACTAGAGCTAAGTCGGTGACCAAAAAAATCAATACGGTTAAAGAAAAAAACGGCGGGGCTAAAGTAATTAAGACAGCTCCATTAAAAAATAAGTAGTGGGTGCATAACGGGAGCGATTGCAAGGCTTAGACCTGTTGAATTCGATGTAGGTCACAAAGAAAAGAAGTGGAAGATAATGTTATTTATGTGTATTAGGAGAGGTTAGCGCGATTAAATCGTAATCTTGTATTACAAAATATATGAGAATATTGGTTGTTATTTCTTATTGAAATATATCAACTTTAGTCAGTATCACAAGCCTACAGAAATCCATACGTCTGGAAAACTCTTAGTTTAACAGCCGATGTTAGGTTGCGGAGAGGAGTATCAGCATTGGGATGAACTAATGCTGTTCGAACCAAATTTCTCCACAATTAAGATTATCATAGTATTAAAAAGCTAGGCGGCAGATAGAATAATGATCGACACGCTAAAGCAGATGCTCGGAGGGTATTCTTGAGTAAGCTTGCAGTTTTTCAAATGGAATTGCTAGCGGAGTTTGTCATTTTTAACAAAAGTATGATTGCAATAACGCCTAATGGTTTTCCCTTAATCACTCAATGTTCCAATTCAATCAATTTTTTCCGTCAATACAGTTTCATAAAGCTATTGGTAAAGGATATCAATATTATCAACAGCCAATAGAAGTGCTTGATGTACCTGGTTTTTCACCATTTTATGGCTTGCATCTTGCTATTTGGCAGTTGCGATCACATGATTTGCAAAAGGATTTTCCTCTTGATTCCATCGCAGGTAGAGTTGGTTTTTTGGCTTGGTGTGTGGTTCATGGGCGCAAGGAATACTCTGCTTTAAGTGAGTTGCGGCCTTTTTGGAATGTATTGGCGCAGCCCGCCGATATAACGGTCACCCGCTACTCTGGTGCAATTACCCGCTTGATGGTCTTAGTCGTGACGGCTCGATTGGATCTACAAATAGATCAAAAGCTAACGACAGAAACACAGCAACTTACCTTGCTTCAATGGTTTTGTCTGCACGGCTGGAAAGAACTGGATTTATGCTCAAAAGATATAGCTGATGCCCAAAGAACATTTTTTGAAAAAAAACTATCCACAGGCTTTACTTTCATAGAAACTTTAATTTACGAAGCGCGCCCCGATCTGCAAAGTCACTTCAACCTCAAAACGCTACAAGGCCAATCAGAATACAGTCAATGGTTGCAAGAACATGGCACGCAAGAAACTATCCTGAATTTGCTTCAGCCTCAACACAGTGTTTCTCTACCTCATGATAATGCATCCAATGTTGTTTTTGGCGTTAACCTGATCGGCTACGCCTTTGGTGAACTCGGTATAGGCGAAGACGTACGGATGGCGGCGCTTGCGCTGCAGGCTGCAAATATTCCTTTTACCGTTATTAATTTCCGCCCTGGAGACGATATTCGGCAAAATGATCGCAGCATAGCGCAATGGGTTACCGATGCTCCCATTTATCCTATCAATATTGTCTGTTTAACCGCGTTGGAACACCTGCGGCTTTATGCCGAACAAGGCGAAGCATTACTCAGAAATCGTTACACCATTGGTTATTGGCCTTGGGAGCTGAAAAACTGGCCGATTAACTGGCAACACTGCTTTAGCTTGGCTGATGAAGTTTGGGTATCCAGCCAACATACTCGACACGCGGCGGAAATGGTAAGCTCCGTACCGGTATTAACCATGCCCATGGCTGTTGCTCTTCCCAAAGTGAAACAATACACTCGAAAACAATGGTCGTTACCAGCGTCCGACTATCTGTTTGTGTTTTCTTTTGACGGCAATTCAAGTTTAGCACGCAAGAATCCTCTGGGTGTGATTGAGGCCTTTCAAAAAGCCTTTCCAGGTGGTCATGAGCCCGTGGGTCTGGTGATTAAATGCATGCGCCCCGATGTAAATAACCCCGCGTGGCAAACGATTTTGAAACTTGCAGAGCACGACAGCCGCATACATATCATCGACCGGATGTTAAGCAAGCCCGATGTGTTGGGACTGTATAAGCTTTGCGATTGTTTTGTTTCCCTGCATCGCGCCGAAGGCTTTGGTCGCGGTATCGCAGAAGCGCTGCTACTAGGTTTGAAGGTAATAGTCACCGATCATGGGGGGAATGTGGATTTCTGTTTACAGAGTAATGCTTATTTAGTACCCTTTCAGCCAATTCCAGTCGGAGAGGAGGACTATGTTGAGTCTTTTGGTCAATTTTGGGCCAATCCAGACATATGCGTTGCTGCAAACATTATGCGAAATGTCGCAAGTAACGGGCGTAAACGTAAAACAACAGTTGCATCAGTTATACAAAACCGATTTTTACCTCATATAATCGGCGAGCATTATCGGAAAAGATTACGGTATGTTTTTGCCAATATGTCTTAGGAAGTGCTGAACAAATTGATTCCGCTCATGGTTCGCAAGCTCACCACGAACGGTGTCAACAGCTTACCGCTGTTCGTCCTGAGCCCTTCGACTATCAGGAGGGCCCTGTCGAAGGATTTAATCAGGGCTTCCCTTAGTTACAATTTCCATATTGGCTATAGCAACACTTGATTGCGATCCTTATTTTTCAGACATATAAAAATATGTAAAATAAATGCTGCCTTAGTAGTGCAAATCATGTTGTATCCTGTCGTAAATCAGACACTGAATTAAGAACGTATAACAACCGCTTCGCAAGTTAACAAACATCTATAATCACCATGAATTTACTTCCCATCATCCTCTCAGGAGGTGCAGGCACCCGCCTTTGGCCCGTCTCGCGTGAATCCAACCCAAAACCTTTCATACGCTTGCCGGACGGACAGACTCTGCTGGAAAAAACCTACCGCCGCGCTCTTGTGCTGCCGGGTGTAGGGGAAGTTTTCACTGTGACCAACCGAGACTACTACTTTCGCTGTCGGGATGAATATCTCTCAGCGAGTCACGAAATCAACGCGGCTCCCCAAGCCTGCTATTTGCTTGAGCCATTCGGCCGCAATACGGCGCCTGCCATCGCTCTGGCAGCGCTTGAGGCAGAAAATCGTCATGGTGTAGACTCCGTAATGCTTGTCCTTGCTTCAGACCATCTCATCTCCGATGAGGCGGCCTTTGCTGAAGCGGTGGAAAAAGCCATACAACTCGCCGTTCGCGGCCATCTTGTCACATTCGGCATTACCCCCACTGCTCCTGAAACCGGCTTCGGCTATATTCAACAAGGCGAAGCGATTGATAATCTGGGTTATCGTGTTGCCCGCTTCGTAGAAAAACCCGATCTCGACACAGCCCAAAGCTACCTCGCCGGCAACGATTACACATGGAATTCCGGCATGTTCTGCTTTACTGTCCGTGCCTTGCTCCAAGCGCTCGCCGAACATGCCCCGGAAATTCTTGACTGTGCCCGTATCGTAAGTCAGGCCGCCAATGAAAATACTCAGCCGACCGATGACCATTTAGAATTTCCTGCTGAAGTCTTTCGCCAATTACCTGATGATTCTATCGACTATGCGGTAATGGAAAAATCCAGCGATATTGCAGTCGTGCGTGGCAGTTTTGACTGGAGCGACATCGGTTCATGGAATGCATTGGCTGGCCTCATTCCACCGGATGAACAGGGCAATCGTATCATAGGGGAGGTGGTGGCCATCTCTACACAAAATAGTTACCTGCATAGCGAGTCACGAGTCATCGGCGCTATCGGGTTGCAGGATATGATTGTGATCGACACCGCCGATGCTTTGCTGGTTGCCCGCAGTGATCAACTACAGCAGGTCAAGGAAGTTGTTGCTTGCCTCAAAAAGCAAGGCCATGAATCTGCCCATACCCACCTTACCGCTTTCCGTCCGTGGGGAAGCTATACCGTGTTGGAAAAAGGCCCGCGCTACAAAATCAAGCATATCGAAGTCAAACCAGGCGCCAGCCTCTCGCTGCAAATGCACCATCATCGTAGTGAGCACTGGGTCGTAGTAGGCGGCACGGCAAAGATAATCAATGGTGATAAGGAAATACTGCTGCGTACTGACGAATCCACCTATATTCCTGCCGGTCATCGTCATCGTTTGGAAAACCCTGGAGTGATACCTTTAGTAATGATTGAAGTGCAAACCGGGGAATATGTAGGGGAAGATGATATCATTCGATTTGAAGATATCTATGGACGTAGCATTTAAGCACAAGAACATGAAAGAGCTCTCAAAATGAAATGTATCTGTATTACCGGCGCAACCCAGTCTGATTTGGAACTCGTCTATGATATTTTTGGAGAGGCGGGTATGGAACTGCCTCAGCCTGCCCAAAAAGGCGATTTGTTCGATATTGCATCTTGGCATGAGCAAGCCTTGACCATGGATGTCGAAGATGTGGAAACTGGCTATACAATTGCCAATCCCGGTCGATTTATGGAGCAACTGGCAGGCGATATCTTTAGCGCTAATATCAAGTCTAATCTTTGGGGCTGGGCTGATACGCGTAGCACTTGGATGCTTGATTTCTGGTTGAATTTCGATCCACGGCTTTACTTTGTTCTTGTTTGTGTGTCCCCGCAGCAAATGCTCGCCAGCGCAATGAGTTCACAAACTAAGATCGGCTCCGTTGATGAGGTCATATATGCTTGGCAAGAACATTATCAGCAACTATTGCGCTTTCATCTCCGTAACCCGCAACGCAGTCTGCTGATTGACGCCCGCGAATGCGCTGAGAACCCCCATAAATTGATTAAGCGTTGTGCCGAGCAGTGGAAGTTGCAAATTGCAGCTCCAGCCATTGCAAGTTCCATCTACATTGCGCACGATTCCCTGGCTCTTTATTTGGCGCAGCAACTGTGTCAGGACTACCCGCAGACCGCCAGCTTACAGCATGAGCTAGCCGCCACGCTCACCCGCTTGTGCGAGACAGAGCAGCCCGTTAACGCTACGCCACTCTCGGCCGAACATATCATTGCCGACTACCGCGCCCTGCGGGATCGATCTGCCGAAATGGCGTTGTTGCAAGCGGCTCGTGAAGAACTCGAAGCGTATTTCCTAAAACACGAATCTACGCAAAAGCAGAACGATATCCTGTATGGTGAAGTCGCCATCCTTACCACAGCACACAACGAACAAAGCAAGCTCGCGGCGGAGCTTCAGACGGAAATTGACCAACTCGCCAAGAAGCATGATGACATCCTTGCCGGCCACGCGCAGCAGCAAAAAGACGCTGAGGCTCGGCTTAAGGATGCCGAGCAGGAAAACGCACTACTCCTGCTGCAACTTCATCAAGTGCAGGAAGAACTCGAAGCGTATTTCCTAAAACACGAATCTGCGCAAAAGCAGAACGGCACCCTGCAAGGCGAAGTCGCCATCCTCACCACAGCACATAACGAACAAAGCAAGCTCGCCGCCGAGCTTCAGGCGAAAATTGACCAACTCACCAAGAAGCATGACGACGCCATTGCCGACCACGCGCAGCAGCAACAAGACGCTGAGACTCGGCTTAAGGATGCCGAACAGGAAATCGCACTACTCCTGCTGCAACTTCAGCAAGTGCAGGAAGAACTCAAAGCGTATTTCCTAAAATATGAATCTGCTCAAAAGCAGAACGACACCATTGCCGGTCACGCGCAGCAGCAAAAAGACGCTGAGGCTCGGCTTAAGGATGCCGAACAGGAAAACGAACTGCTCCTGTTGCAACTCCATCAAGTGCAGGAAGAGCTCGAACACTATTTTCTACAACATCAGGATAAACAAAGAGAGTTGCAAAATACAGAGACCCGCTGGCAGCGTATGCTCCAGCGTAATCCGGACTATTGCGATTACGAGTCGATAGAAGTTTTTCCTGCTGAGAACGATGAAGATAACGCGACGATCTGGCGCCTGAAAAATCTAAATGCTGCCGGCCGCAGTCTGCCCGAGATAGAGTTCAAAACCATCATAGAGCAGGGTGTTGCGGGTTTTGTTTTTTTTCGTAAATCTGGCATTGATGGCATGCTCACTCGTTGGCCGGCCAATGCTGCAACTCAGGACGAACTTACGATCATTCCCATCGGCAAAGACGACATTCTACAACAGCGCATTGAAACCCTGCTTGATCTTGCTACCAGCGACTGGAACCTCCTTCATGTGCTGACTCGCTTGCTGGAAGGTATACTCGAACAACCTTCCTATCAGGCCATACCTGTCGGATTTAATGCAGAACCATTACATGCTGGATTGGGCAGGCTTAGGGAGGTCATCGAAAAATTCCCCGCGATATTTCGTTATGATCAAGTTGCCCTAAAAAGAGAACAAGTCAATCCCGACTACGAACACCTCTGGCTACGATTTAATAACGTAGTCTTCGGCAACAAGCGTTGGCCTGAATTCGAATTTCGCCTTTCTTGCGCCAACGTGCGCCCGAATCACTTCGGTGCCTATCCCAAACTCGAATTTCCCGAAGAGGCCTGCCATGCGCATTTCGAAGGCTGGTTCATCGAGTCTTATGATGATTTTGGAGCTAAGCTTGAATTACGTTTTGCCCTACCCGAATCTATGGATATGGACGTTTTGCAGCGTATTTCGGCAGGCGATCGCGGCTTCCTCAGTGTCCTTATTGTACGATTACCCGCCATACTTACCACTCTACAAAACAACGGCGTGCAACTGAAGCGTCCATGGGAAGACTGGATCAAAATGGCTAAGGAAATGCAGCGCATATATGTCTTGCGTATTGCTCCACACCCGGCACCCGCTGAAATACAGGCGAAATCCGGCTCAGAAGAACCCGTTTTAGCCAATCCTACCGTAGCCGCGTCAGCTAAACCCAAATCGGCTGTAACTACTAATACACGCAAGATCAAATGACACTGCCAATACCGAACAGAAATCTTAAAACGGCTTCGGCTCCCAGTTATATTGAGCTGCTGCGCCAGATCGTGCCGCCGAAAGCCGTTATCCACATAGGTGCCGGTACCGGCAATGGCGACATGCACCTCTGGCGGCAGTGGCATGTACCCTGTGCATTGATTCTTGATGCTGACGAAACACGGCTCGACTGGGCTGTCAAAATGACTATCGAAAACCCTGCTTGGCTGGTTCGATGTGCGGTACTTGCCGAAAGCGAAGGTGAAGCCGACTACTATAACGCTACTAATCCTGCCGAAGACGGCCTTATCCCACCCGAAAAGCTCGGTAGTCTTTGGCCTAATCTGCGCACGATTAAACAAATACGTTATCAGACCCAGCGGCTCGATAGTTTGTTGAACGATGAGACCTTTATCGCTTTGCAGCAGTCTTCATCAATCTGGACCCTGATTGATTGTCTGCCGGCTCTGCCTATTCTTCAGGGCGCGGGCAGCGAACTTGATCGTTGGAGCATTCTTTGGTTGCGTGTTCTGCTCAAGCCGCTAACTGAGGACCCAACTGTCGGCACACTCAAGGATATTGAAGTTTTTCTCAAGCCCCATGGCTATCGCTGTATTAATGTTACCGAAGGCAACCACCCAGATATCGGTGAGGCCCTGTTTGTGCGTGACTGGCATGCTGCGTTGACACCAGAGATCGAAAAGCTCGATCAAGAAAACGTTGCTCTTACTTCGGAAAAAGTAACGCTGGAGCAACTTATCTCTAAACAAGCAGAGCTGCGTAGTGATTTACAGAACGAAATCATCACGCTTAGTCAAGCACGCGATGAACAAACGAAGCTTGCGGTCGACCGGCAGTCGCGCATTGAAGCGCTGACGCAGGATCGATCTATACAAGCAGAGCTGCATAGCGATTTACAGAACGAAATCATCACGCTCAGCCAAGCCCGCGATGAACAAACGAAGCTGGCGGCCGACCGGCAGTCGCGTATTGACGCGTTGACGCAGGAGCGTGACGTCCACGCCCAGCAAGCGGAAGAGCGGCAAGGGCAGATCGAAGCTATCACCCAGGCCAACAGCACACTGGAGCAGGAAAAATCGGCGCTGATCGAGCGGCGCGATGCGCTGACGCATGAAGTTGCGACGCTCAGCCAAGCCCGCGATGAACAAACGAAGCTTGCGGCCGACCGGCAGTCGCGCATTGAAGCGCTGACGCAGGAGCGTGACGTCCACGCCCAGCAAGCGGAAGAGCGGCAAGGGCAGATCGAAGCTATCACCCAGGCCAACAGCACACTGGAGCAGGAAAAATCGGCGCTGATCGAGCGGCGCGATGCGCTGACGCATGAAGTTGCGACGCTCAGCCAAGCCCGCGATGAACAAACGAAGCTTGCGGCCGACCGGCAGTCGCGCATTGAAGCGCTGACGCAGGAGCGTGACGTCCACGCCCAGCAAGCGGAAGAGCGGCAAGGGCAGATCGAAGCTATCACCCAGGCCAACAGCACACTGGAGCAGGAAAAATCGGCGCTGATCGAACGGCGCGATGTGCTGACGCATGAAGTTGCGACGCTCAGCCAAGCCCGCGATGAACAAACGAAGCTGGCGGCCGACCGGCAGTCGCGTATTGACGCGTTGACGCAGGAGCGTGACGTCCACGCCCAGCAAGCGGAAGAGCGGCAAGGGCAGATCGAAGCTATCACCCAGGCCAACAGCACACTGGAGCAGGAAAAATCGGCGCTGATCGAGCGGCGCGATGCGCTGACGCATGAAGTTGCGACGCTCAGCCAAGCCTGCGATGAACAAACGAAGCTGGCGGCCGACCGGCAGTCGCGTATTGACGCGTTGACGCAGGAGCGTGACGTCCACGCCCAGCAAGCGGAAGAGCGGCAAGGGCAGATCGAAGCTATCACCCAGGCCAACAGCACACTGGAGCAGGAAAAATCGGCGCTGATCGAGCGGCGCGATGCGCTGACGCATGAAGTTGCGACGCTCAGCCAAGCCCGCGATGAACAAACGAAGCTTGCCGCCGACCGGCAGTCGCGTATTGAAGGGCTGACGCAGGAACGTGACGTTCACGCCCAGCAAGCGGAAGAGCGGCAAGCGCAGATCGAAGCCCTCACCCAGGCCAACAGCACACTGGAGCAGGACAAATCGGCGCTGATCGAACGGCGCGATGGGCTGATGCATGAAGTTGCGACGCTCAGCCAAGCCCGTGATGAGCAAGCGAAACTTGCGGCCGACCGGCAGTCGCGTATTGACGGGCTGACGCAGGAACGTGACGTTCACGCCCAGCAAGCGGAAGAGCGGCAAGCGCAGATCGAAGCCCTCACCCAGGCCAACAGCACACTGGAGCAGGACAAATCGGCGCTGATCGAACGGCGCGATGGGCTGATGCATGAAGTTGCGACGCTCAGCCAAGCCCGTGATGAGCAAGCGAAACTTGCGGCCGACCGGCAGTCGCGTATTGACGGGCTGACGCAGGAACGTGACGTTCACGCCCAGCAAGCGGAAGAGCGGCAAGCGCAGATCGAAGCCCTCACCCAGGCCAACAGCACACTGGAGCAGGACAAATCGGCGCTGATCGAACGGCGCGATGGGCTGATGCATGAAGTTACTAGGCTTAGCCAAATCAGTCAAGAGCAAACCCAAATTGCTACACAACTCAAAAATGAAGTTGATCAACTCCAATCCAAGCTGGAACAAAAAGAGAATCACATCACCAAGTTGGAAGCCGAATTTGCCGAGAGCGATGCCCGTCAGCGTATGCTAAATGAAGAGATGATCAAGGCCGAGGCTCAGATCGATCTGATTAAAGATGTGTTACTCAGAGAGCCGGGGCTATGAATCTTAACCGCGTTAGTTCCTTGTGTTGAAGATAGATGGCCGATGCTCAGCTGCTTAAGCTTATATGAATAACAATGAAGACCGATACATTATTCTACCGGCTATTCCAACGCAAGCCCGCATTAGCGTTAGAGCTTCTTGGCCTGCCATACAGAAACGACAGTTATCGGTTCGGTTCAGAAGAAATAAAGCAAACGGCTTTTCGTATAGACGGCTTGTTTACACCCATAACTGATGATCTGGAACTGCCGGTTATTTTTGCCGAAGTACAATATCAAGCGGATATTGATTTTTATGATCGGCTGTTCAGCGAAATAACCCTCTATTTACGCCTGCACAAACCGGGGCGTTCTTGGTTGGCATTAGTCATATACCCGGATCGCCGTACCGAAAAAGCAGCCAGCATCGAATTTGTACCGTTTATGAATTTGCCGCAATTACACCGAGTTTATCTCGAAGACTATCAAAACCAATCAGGATTAACGCCAACATTAGAATTGATACGCTTGATTGCCAGCCATAAACAACAGACAATAACTCTGGCGCGAGAATTATCAGGTCGACGCGATGAGATAGGCATGGAATGTCTGGATTTTATTGAAACTATTCTGGTCTACAAATTGCCGCATTTAAGCCGTGAGGAGATTAAAGCCATGTTAGCCTTAAACGATATTGAACTAAAACAAACCCGTTTTTATCAGGAAATTGCTGAAGAAGAACGACAAGAAGGCCTGCAAGAAGGCAGAAAAGAAGGCAGAAAAGAAGGCAGAAAAGAAGAATGCGTTGCGTTACTCACTCGTCAATTGCGTCGCAAATTCGGCGTACAACCGCAACTTGAGACCGCCTTGCAGCGTCTGCCCGAACTGCCGCTGGAACGATTGGAAGATTTGGCCGATGCGTTGCTGGATTTTACTAAAACTGATGAATTGCACGAATGGCTGCAAGGTATGCCCGACCTAAACAAACGGGCCTGACCCCTTTATTTTTTAATGACGGACTGCCCCAATAACTCAATGCGATTAACAAATTCCCAATTAACAATTATCAAGCAGACAGTGGCAAATATTTTGGGAATGGATGCCAATGTTTACTTATTCGGTAGCCGCGTAGATGACATGAAAAAAGGCGGTGACGTGGATTTGTTAATTGAAACGCAGATAGATTCAAAATTATTGGAAAAAATGAGATTGCAAAATGAGCTTGAAGCACAGCTACAACTACCTGTTGATTTAGTGATCACCCAATACGGCAAGCCACAAACCCCCTTTCAAAGGATTGCTTTTAAACACAGCATATTGTTATGACAGAACTTCTTGAAGCAGAAAAAGCGCATTTAGCACAATTACTTGAAGCGATTCAGCGGTGCGTGTATTTTTTAAATGCTGCTATTCAAAAATTACCTTTTCCATTACAAGGCTCAGAATTAGAACATCGTAAAAAAGAAGAAAACCTGTTTGAAACTTTATCGGCATTTAATGAGCGCTTTTCTAAGCTTCAAGATACCTTGGCGGCTGCAATGCGTCATGCACATTTGTTGGCGGGAGAAAATGCAAACAACTTTTTAAAAATACTCGCTTTCTACCAAAAACAAGAGGTTATTGTTTCAATTGAAGAGTGGCAATTATTAAGAACTGCGCGTAATTTAGCCGCACATGACTATGAAATAGATTATTTTCAAATCGCTGAGCATTTCAATACTTTGAATGAATTAACAACGGTTTTATATGTTGCCGCAAATAAATTTATATCTTTTTGTGAAAATCAATTAGCCATTAGACCAATAACGCCAGACTTTACTAAAGAATTTTTGGCTGTTATTGCCAGTTATCAATGCCCTAAAAATTAAAAATCTTTTTACGCTTGCACAAACCGGGTCGTTCTTGGTTGGCATTAGTCATATACCCGGATCGCCGTACCGAAAAAGCAGCCAGCATCGAATTTGTACCGTTTATGAATTTGCCGCAATTACACCGAGTTTATCTCGAAGACTATCAAAACCAATCAGGATTAACGCCAACATTAGAATTGATACGCTTGATTGCCAGCCATAAACAACAGACAATAACTCTGGCGCGAGAATTATCAGGTCGACGCGATGAGATAGGCATGGAATGTCTGGATTTTATTGAAACTATTCTGGTCTACAAATTGCCGCATTTAAGCCGTGAGGAGATTAAAGCCATGTTAGCCTTAAACGATATTGAACTAAAACAAACCCGTTTTTATCAGGAAATTGCTGAAGAAGAACGACAAGAAGGCCTGCAAGAAGGCAGAAAAGAAGGCAGAAAAGAAGGCAGAAAAGAAGAATGCGTTGCGTTACTCACTCGTCAATTGCGTCGCAAATTCGGCGTACAACCGCAACTTGAGACCGCCTTGCAGCGTCTGCCCGAACTGCCGCTGGAACGATTGGAAGATTTGGCCGATGCGTTGCTGGATTTTACTAAAACTGATGAATTGCACGAATGGCTGCAAGGTATGCCCGACCTAAACAAACGGGCCTGCCCTCTTTATTTTGCATACTGACAATGCCTGAAATATCGCGTTTTTTGGGAATTATCATTTACATGAACTGGGCTGATCATCCCTTGCCGCATTTTCATGCTCGCTACGGTAATTACGAAATTTCGGTTGAAATCGAATCGGGTGTTGTTCGTGGCGAATTTCCCAAACGCGCCCTTCGCGCCGTATTGGAATGGGCTGATTTGCATCAAGAGCAATTGATGCAGGATTGGAATCTGGCCACTCAGCGCAAACCTTTAATGCCTATTGAGCCACTGGAGTAAATAATGACTTTTTTGCATACAGTTTCTGTTGAGCCACAAGAAAACTACCGTTTGCGTATCGCGTTTAATAACGGCGTAGCGGGTGAAATTAATTTGATTGACGAACTTTGGGGTGAAGTATTTGAACCACTGCAAGATTCTCAGATGTTCAAAACCGCACATCAGCACGCTGAATTAGGCACCGTTGTTTGGGCAAATGGTGCCGATTTAGCGCCGGAATTTTTATTCGATTTACTACAAAAGCAAGCAACGTTTGCCAATAAAGCCACAGACACTGAAAAGTAATATGAGTGCACAAAAATTTTATCGCATTTCAAAAATAGTCTAATGAAAAACACTATGACTCAAATAATCTGCATGATCGGCCTAGGCTACATCGGCTTGCCAACCGCCACCCTTTTCGCCGCTAAACAATGCCAGGTCCTGGATATCGATGTCTAAAGGCGAACTGGAGCGAGAGTTTTACCTGCGTGCTACTGCAAAATTTGGTTGGACCAAAAGCGTGTTGCAGCACCAAGTCGATAATAAGAGTTACGAAAAATATTTCCTCAATCAGACCAATTTCGATCAAGCCTTAGCGGCCGAACTACATACTCAAGCGGTTCTGGCGGTCAAAGATCACTACACCTTTGATTTTCTCGACTTGGCAGAAAAGCACAGCGATCGCCAATTAGAGCAGGCATTGGTGCAAAATTTGCGCAGCTTTCTTGCCGACATGGGCGGGACATTTGCATTTATCGGTCACCAGCACCGTCTTGAAGTTGGCGGACAAGAGTATTTTATCGATCTCCTGTTTTTTCACCGCCGCCTGCGTTGCCTGCTGGCGATTGAACTAAAAGTGGGTGATTTCAAGCCCGAACACAAAGGCAAGATGGAGTTTTATCTGGAAGCGTTGGATAAGCAAAAACGGCTCCCAGGGCTCCCAGAAGAAAGCGCCCCCATCGGCATCATCATTTGCCGCAGCAAAAACAAAACAGTAGTCGAATACGCACTCCGCAACGCCGTGCGTCCATTGGGCGTGGCCACCTACGCTGTCGTTCCGCAATTGCCCGACGACTACAAGGCTGAATTGCCGAGTCCTGAGTTGATTGCCGAACGACTGCGTCTTTGGGACAAAATAGACGATGAGGATAAAGGGGCGAACCATGCTTAACACATTCCGCAGTCTCCTGCGCCGCTGGACTGGCCGTCCGACCCACGGTCACGCTACGCCAATGCCTGCGCCGAGTCCCTACGCCGCGCCGGAAAAAACGCCCCCCCGTCCCTTCAAGTTTCCCGAACAAATACATCTGCACTGGCATGTTAGCGACATAACGCAAATACCCGCGCAATTAACTTGGCATTCTCCTTGGTCGGTTGAGTTTAATGGGTTAAAATCGTCGCCCCAACCGACTACCCAAAGCCCTGCTTATGATCCCCACCTGCTCGACAACTCCCGCACCCAATGGCAGTTTGGCGACTGGGACAGCTTGGTTAAATTGCAGCGCGACAGCCTCGAACAGCACCCCGAACGCGCTAAACTCGCCTTGTTGGCCGCAGCCGGACATCAGCAAGTGGGCGATATGAACGCAGCACGCGACTTTGTGCAACTAGCGCGGGACTGGGGTTGTGATAAACAGCTGATCAGTCGGGTGTTGGTGGCTGGGGTTTATAATACTTTGGGTAAGGCGGCGGCGATTGGAGGGCAAGAGCAGCGAGCAATCAATCATTTTGAAAACGCAATCGCTGTGGCGCTACCTAAATCTGACATTCGCCTCCTGGGGCAGACGCGTATTATTCGTGAAACAGCCAAACTTGGTTTACTGCCACAAGCCGCACGTTTAATGGGTAAAGAATTGAAAGTGCTGAAGAGCTCTCCAAATCTAAACGCATCTCGACTCAAAATATTTGAAACCGAGCTGGAACTGCTTCACAGTGAACTTTCACTCGCACAACAACGGCAACAGTTGTTTCACCCCTCGTCGGCAGTAATCAACACAACTACAGCCGAAGGTACCCCGGCTTGGATTGCAAGCCTTAAAAAAAAATCGGTCTCACAGCTTGGACAGGATTTATGGGTGCTGGAAAAAACCGGTTACAAGCGCAACGGCTATTTTGTTGAGTTCGGAGCCACCGACGGCGTATTGCTGAGCAATACCTGGTTGTTAGAAAAAGAATTCGGCTGGAAAGGTATCTGCGCGGAGCCAAACCCTAAGTTTTTCGCCAAGCTTAAAACAAATCGCCAATGCACAGTATCCGAGCAATGCATTTCGGGAGAAACTGGCAAGCCGGTCGAATTTGTCTTTGCTGATGCGTATGGCGGCAGCCAGGAATATGCCAAGGAAGACATGCACGGTGAAAAACGTGCCGCCTATCGCACAGTCGGGCAAGTTGCTACCCTACCTACCATCTCGCTCGACGATTTTCTAATAGAACTGGGGGCGCCACGCGAAATCGATTACCTCAGTGTTGATACCGAGGGCAGTGAATTCGAAATTCTTAATGCGTTTCCATTTGAAAAATGGCACATACGATTGCTGACTATTGAACACAACTTTACCGCCCGCCGCGCCGACATCCGTATATTAATGGAACGGCACGGCTACCGTTGTATTGAACAGCAGTGGGATGATTGGTATGAGCTAGGGTGGCTGAAATGATGTACGTCAACCTTGGAATCATTGAGGGCTGTCTCAGTATTCTCCTTAGTAATGAGCATGTTTTAACTTATGCAAGTTTACATTTGAGATGACCGATACAAAAGGAGTCAGCGTTTTAAGCGGCCTAAGTTATTTCATGCACGTTCCTTATCTGAATAAAAATCATGTTAATCGCAACATCAATTAATCCGCAAACAAGAATTCAGCATCAGATCGACTGCTATCGAAAATGGAAAAAACTCGGATATCAGTACCTTACTTTCAATTCTATAGAAGAGGTTGGTGAGCTGAAGAAGATGGGAGTAGATGATACAGATATCTACATTATTGAAGATGAATCTACTGCTCAAAAAATTCATGGTTTTAAAGCTCCACGGATCAAGTCAGTTTTAGACATATTAGTGAATAAGGTATCCCCAAACTTCTTAATACTGACAAACTCTGATATTTATCCAAATGCCCGTAAGCTGATGGACATGCTGCCAAATGTTGTTTTGTGCGCTGCATTTACCAGGCGAGAAATATTTTCTATTGATTTATGTGATTTTGGGCCAATAAAACAATATCGTGGTGGCCTGGACATATTTTCATTTGGTTTGACTCAACTGAAAAAACTATGGGCACTTATCAAAGATGACGTTCTGGCGGATAGAATGGCTTTTGGTGTCCCTGGTTGGGATTTCTATCTAGGCGGATTGATTTTGTCGGATGCAATGCAAGGAAAAATTCTCGATGGAACCGTATTTTGTCATGTATCACATTTGACAACTTATCGTCACGTTAAGGAGTTTGAACATTACGTGGCAAGAATGAAGGGCATGGGGGTGGTCGAGTTTTCCGTTCATCAAGATGCTGTGGCCGAATTTGCGGCTCGTATTGAGCAGGAGTGCAAACTAAACCACAGGCTGTCAACTTTATTGCATCTTATCTATCATGACAATTCGAAAAAAGATGGTCTGAATATTGAGTCAAGTGATATTGAATTCAATATGGCGGACTTGCTTAATGCGAATATTTTTCATAGGATGTCCGACGCCAGCCAATTGGTCAGAGAAGCCTTGACAGAAGAAATAAATCTTGTTGCCTTCAGATCATATTTTTGTAAAAGCCCATCTATCGAAATTCAATTTAGCCAGTATCTGGGCTGCCTGTATTTCTTGCTGTTTATAAAGAATAAAACTAAAACTCTGAAATTGACTTCAAAATATCCGCCTAATAATGCCCACAAAGCTGCAGTGAACAATGTACTCAAGTTGGTAAACCCATTGGAAGCTCGCTATTACTTAGTAGATATTTTTTGTACTGAAGTAATTGATAGTGGAATCTTTAACAAAAATCTTCTAAAAGCTGTCGCGCTCTCCTGCATTAATGATAGGGAGAGGTGGCTTGCTGCAGAAATCTCCAAATTAATCATGGAATATAGCTATGTTCGAACCGCTTAACCTTATGGCAAGACTTCCTTGGGAGTCCGATCTTTCAATAACTAGAGCTAATACAAACCTGCCTGGAGTTTCAATCGTTATCCCCATTTTTAATGCTGGAAATTTTCTAGAAAAGACATTGAGAAGTCTTCTTTGTAATGATTTGACGGGTTGTGAAGTGATCTTGATGGACGGCGGAAGTACCGATAATACTTCGAGTATACTCGGATACTATAAGGACATGTTCGACGTCTGTATTTCAGAAAGAGACGAAGGTCAATCTGATGCAATTAATAGGGGATTCGAGCTCGCTACTAAACCAATATTATATTGGTTAAATGGTGATGATATTATTCTTCCTAATGTTTTGACAGAAATGCGCGGCTATTTCGCAACCCATCCAGAGGCAGATGTTGTTGTTGGCAACGCATTCATGACTGAAATTGACTTTAAGCCGATTAAGCACTTCATATTTTGTGCAGAAAAGTTGAAATTCGAATATTTGATCGACTATGCATCCAATCACTTAATACAGCCTAGTGTCTTTTTTACAAAAGTGGCGTGGGAAAAATCAGGACCTTTGAAAAAAGAATTGCATTATGCGATGGATGCCGATCTTTTTATCGGCATGTCGAAGAACTTTACCTTTCATTATCTCGATTGTGATATTGCATACAGCGTTTACCACGAAGACTGTAAGACCCGAGGAAAGAGAGCGGAATCCATTACAGAGTTGGCGCTTGTACAGGCGCAACATGGTAGTTTTCAGTCAGCCCAAAAGACTCTTGATATATTAGTGGATATTTATCATCAGCTGGAAAGCTTAACACAATCAAGCGGCCAGGCTGGGGAATGCAAAAAATGTATTGTGATTGATGGTAAGCGAAAAGCACTTGACTTGGAATATAAAAAGAATCTGAACTTAGCTCTAATGGCAGAAATTGAAATACAATGAAATCTCATACCAAGATTGCCATATTATCCAGTGCCTCTGGTGGTGGGGCTGGTATCGCAGCTAAACGGATGTGTGACGCTTTGAGCCAACTAGAGGAATACAGTGCTGATTTTATTGATATAGCTGCTACTTGTGAGGTATTGCCAGATACTGTAACGCTAACGGAAAGTGCTTCAAATCGTGTTTTTACAGATACACATTTTACTGCTGAAAACACGGGGTTCGTTCGTGGTTGGATTGTTTCTCTGCTTAGTAATTACGATGTGATCAACGTACATTGGGCATCTTATCTTGTTACAACTTCAGAACTAATTGCATTGGCTAAAAAAGGAAAGAAGATTCTAATAACGATGCATGATTTTTATTACAGTACAGGCGGATGTCATTACCAAGCGGGCTGTACGGGGCAATTATTTTCATGTATTGGTTGTCCTCAGGTCGATACAAGATACTTTCCCTACACTTCGGTCATGGCAGCCTATAGGGAAAAGGTTGAACTGTTGAGCTATGGAAATGTTCACATCTCCGCGCCAAGCAAGTATCTTCTTGATGCGGTAGTGAACACAGGTATTATTCATCCAGCAAGTACTCATTTGATACGGAATATTTATACTGCAGAAGACCAGGATTTTACTGATAAGCAAGCGGTGAAATCACACATTATTCTTATTGCTGATTCGTTATCTGAAAAGCGTAAAGGTATGAGTTTGGCGATTGCCGCACTGGCTTTGGCTAACTCAAAGTACGATGGAGAAATTATTGTACATCTTGTGGGTCATGCTAATGATGATCTTAGACGACTTTGCACTGAGTTCAGAATTAATGCAATATTTCATGGTAGGATTGTTGAGCATGGGCAGTTAGTTGCACTCTACCGCAATGCTGGTATGTTGTTAACTTGTTCATATGAAGATAATTGGCCAAATATACTTGTTGAAGCTGGAGCTTATGGCGTGGTGCCAGTAGTTGGCAGCGGCCATGGATGTGAGGAATTTTGCAGATTTTTTAATATCGGTAGCATAGTAGACAACTACACGCCAAACTCATTCGCTGCTGAAATTCTAAATTGTATTGAGCTATATCCTAGCAATGAGATTTTGCATCAATTTTCCGTTGCTGTTCGAAATACGCATAGAGCGACGGACGTTATAAGTACATACACTGATGTGATTTCAAAAATTCCAACAAGCGAATGCTCGTTTATAAAACTAAATGATTTCTGTAAAGATATGAGTGTATTTTCAGAGAATTTTAAAGAATTTTCCCGTCTCCATGGTATCGTGAGACTTGAGCCAATTAAAGCTGGCCCTTTTTCGAGTCAATCACTTGAGTTCTCGGGCTACGGGTTCGCTTCCTTAACAACCACTCAGGTTACGAAATTGTAATTGTTAGTGCGAATTTTTTAAGCCTTTGATATTGTGGATTTAAGTAGATGCAAGATTATTCAGAAAACAAAAATTATTGGGACAATTTCTATGCCTCCACAAGAGCCAGTGAATTGAAGCCGCCATCGCAATTCGCAGCATTTGTTATTGGTGAGATACCCAAGGAGCAGGTGCTTATTGTAGACATTGGTTGCGGCACGGGTCGAGACACGCTCTTTTTTTCCAGTCAAGGAATCCCCGTAGTTGGCATAGATGGCTCCAAATCAGCAATAAACCACTGCGAGCAAGTAGCTAACTCCCTGAGGCTTCCAGCTATGTTTATCCATAGGAACGTTCACGACGCCGACCTCTGTCAACAAGTACAAGCTTTACCGGAATATCAGCTTGCTCAAACAGTAGTGATTTATGCTCGTTTTTTTATTCACGCTATTACAGAGGAAGATGAGAATTTTCTTTTTGCACTTGTGAAAAATGTTGGGCCTCAACTAAAGACATTATTTGCGGCAGAGTTTAGAACCCATCGAGATGCAACAATGCCAAAAGAAACAGCCATTCACTATCGAAGATTTATAGATCCACATGAGTTTCTGGTAAGGTCGATTAACCTAGGCCTCAATGTTGAATATTATGTTGAGGGATTTGGCCTCGCAAAATATAAGAGTGATGATGCTCACGTTGCCAGATATTTGCTTTCAATATGACTTTTACAGGCCTTAGGCAGTTCTTTGAGGTTTTGCGGATAACCCGCGTTCATTTATTTCCTGATATTTTTTTTCGTGGACATCGTTCGCAGCGGCCGCTTAGGTTAGCCCTTCCAAGTATGCCAGCAGTGTACGTTAGATTGTCGACCGTGGCTGATATAGTAATCAATTTGGAAACTATAGAAGTATTTTCTCAGATTGACGGGGATCTACGTAACGTCTCTATCGACGCGGATCTATCAATTTCCTCAATTTACCCAGGTACTGAATCACTAGTAGATTCAAAGAAATTTCTTGACCCCACTAACCAAACTCTAGGTATACATACTGAGAATTCAAGTAAGGAATGGATTTGCCTAAACTTACATGACGAGTTCTTCCTTTCAGAAATAATTTTATATAATCGAGATGATGTTTGTGCGTCACGTGCTTGGCAATTAATTATAGAAATTTCAGTCGATGGAGAAGATTGGACGCCAATCTATAGCCATCTTGGTAGATTGCAGCAATATTTTGAATGTGTTGCCCATGCAATACGTCATAATTCAATACCCTCATCAGACCGTCCCTTGGTTAATGCATGCTTGGATATTCTTAAGTCGTTGTTATTTCAGGAATATTATGAGGCAATTCGTTTATTAAGCTGTATTGAAGGGCTTCAAATCAATACTCTTAATGAAATCCGGAGTGGTTTTACACGAGAACTTTTGGTTCTAACCCAAAACCAATGGTCTGGGCACGGGATTAGCAGGTCTTTCAGATATTGGACTCTAGACGAAAAAAAAGATTATCTAACCCAATCCATGAATTTGATAGATGACCTTCGGATCTTAACACCCCATATTTGCTTAGGTTTCGGGTTTGTTCTAGCTTACGTTCGAGATGGTGATTTAATACCACATGATGATGACATTGACATAATACTAACGTTTAATAAAGTTGACTGCCCATCAATAAGTATGGCATTGGACATTGTCTGTGAATATTTAGAAAAACTAGGTTACACCGTTAGTAGTAAATATTTTAGTCATTGCTGGATAACTAAACCAGGGGGTAATGGGGTTGATGTTTTTGTTGGATTGGATGAGGGAGGGCTAACTTCATGGTATCCAAGCAGTCGTAATATTCTGGAAATGTCCGATATATTTCCTCCATTAGAGGTTGAATTATTTTCTGTAAAATGTTTAATACCTAGGAACCCCTTAAAGTATCTTGAACGCAAATATGGCGCAGAGTGGCGAAGTCCCGACAAGAACTTTTCACATCCGTGGAACGAATTAGAGTATGAAGACATAAGGTAACCATCAGAACTGAATTCGATCTATTGACATAAATTTTTGCTATTAATTTAAATGAGGATATCAATGGCTACCCAGATTGATCCATCTCGACTCGAACCAATGGGAATAAATTGTGAGTTGGGGTTTTTGCTCTTAGCTCTTGGATGTAACCAAGGATCACTTTTTAGATGGACATATTGCTCTTTTGACGCCGCACTCAGTTTGCTTAGAAATGATCTTAATAACATTTTTGATGATATCACTCTAGCAAAACATAATAAAAGCATGGTGCTAAATAAGAAAGTTGGAATTTATTTTCACGCATCGGAGCTAGCTAAAGTTATAGAAGAAAACCCTTACTTGGAGTCAAGTTTAGACATAACAAAAGTCACTGAATATGATGCTGAGGTAAAAAAATACTCTCACTTACGACAAAAGTTTTTAGAAAGAATATCTGATAATAAAACGATTCACTTTCTCACAGACCCAACAGGCTCTATAGAGCATGATGAAATTAAGCTTCTTGTTACTAACTTACGTAGGCTTGGAAAGCCAGAAAGTTCTTATACTCTCATAGTTAAACAATCTTTTGATCCCGATTTGATCGGCACTGTAAACATTCATGATGACAACGTATTGCTTGCTTATATTGATAGATTTGCTCCACCTGCATATGCAGATCAAATTAGTTTAGACAGTTGGAAGTTAACGCTTGAAACTGTTAACCAGTTAATACTAAAAAATCAAAAGGCGGATCCAACTATGAATCTTGACTTTTTTACCGGAAAATCCAAATTAATCATGAAAGAAAATACGGACAAGTTAAGTCAAATTCGCATTCATTACAAATTGTCCTTTAAGGCTGGTTTCAACATTGAAAGATACCTTCTAGATGGTTGGTCTGCACAAGAAGACATACATCGATGGACTGATGGAGGATGTGCGGGGCTGCAATTCCATCTGTCTGAGTTAGGCACTAAGAATATAATTATGCGTCTAGAGTGTTCGGCATATCTTGCTATTCCCAATGGAGAACTACATCATCAAACAGTTGAAGTGCTAGTAAATGAAAAAAAAGTAGCAATCTGGGAGATCAGACAAAAAGATTGGTATGAGGCAGTTATTCCAAATGGATTGGTTAAAAATGGTAGTATGATCGCCAAATTTTTGATAAGCAATCCAAGTGCTCCTATTGATTGTAATCTATCCGCCGATACTAGAAAATTAGGACTCCGCGTTTTTAATTTAGAACTCATAGATTCCAAATACCAGTGTCAATCACTCGTAACCTGAAAAAAAATGCAATCAATGGGGTCCAATCAATGGGGTCCAATCAATGGGGTCCAATCAATGGGGTCCCAATCAATGGGGTCAGATTAGATTGATTTTCAATTAAAAACCAGCTAAACTGCATCTAATTGTTTTTAGGATCAATTTTATGGCACGCCTCCCCAGAATCATCATTCCCGGCCAACCGCAGCATGTTATCGTTCGCGGTAACAATCGTTCCGAGATTTTTTGTTGTGAGGCGGATTACCATTTTTATTTGGAAAAACTTCAGGTAGCCTGCAAAAAACATGATTGCCATGTACATGCTTATGTGCTGATGACTAATCATGTGCATTTGTTGATAACCCCTTTTACAGACACCAGCTTAAGCAAAACTTTACAAATGCTGGGGCGGTATTATGTGCAATACTTTAATTACTGTTATCGCCGAACCGGTACGCTCTGGGAAGGCAGGTACAAGGCGGCGCTGATCGATAGCGAATCGTACTTGCTAACCTGTATGCGCTATATCGAATTAAACCCGGTGCGGGCGGGAATGGTTACCGATCCGGCTGACTATCCGTGGTCCAGCTATCGCTTTAACGCCTTGGGACAAACTGATAGTTTGGTCACGCCTCATTTTGAATGGCAACGATTGAGTAGTGACGATAGCAAGCGTCAAGCAGCCTATAGGTACTTATTCAAACACGCGCTTTCTGAGGTTCAGATAAATGATATTAGGGATGCCACCAACAAAGCTTGGGTATTGGGAGAGGGTATGTTTAAAGAAAGGATTCAATTGCAGTTGGCACGGCGAGTAGAACCCGCTGCCAAAGGAGGCGACAGAAAGTCGGCCCAATTTAAAATCAATCAAGTCTGACACCATTGATGCGCTACAGTTATGAATGAACCGCCCTTGGGAAACCGGGGGCGGTTTTTTATGACTGGATGGTAGAATTACGGCTTTAAATTCAAGGTCTCAAAACGAGGAAATATCATGATCAGCAGATACTTCAATCCGTACACAGATTTTGGCTTTAAAAAATTGTTTGGTGAAGAAGCGAGCAAAGACCAGTTAATTGATTTTTTAAATCAGCTGTTGCCGTTGCAACATCAAATCGCGGAATTGAGCTTTAAAAATCCAGAGAATATGTCGGACACCCTCGACGAGCGTAAATCTATTTTCGATATTTATTGCCAAAACAAAACGGGAGAGCGTTTTATTGTAGAAATGCAAAAAGCGAAAACGCAGTTTTTTAAAGACTGGTCGCTGTTTTATTCGACTTTTCCGATTCGTGACCAAGGCAAAAAGGGACTGTGGGATTTTTATTTACTTCCGGTTTATTTCATTGCGATTTTGGATTTTAAATACGACGAAAAGGAAGATGAGCGTAAATTTCGCCGCGATGTGTGTTTAAAAGACCAAGATGGCGATGTGTTTTATAACAAATTGCATTTCAAGTTTCTGCAAATGCCGCTGTTTAATAAGCAAGAACATGAATTGGTAACCCATTTTGACAAGTGGGTTTATTTTTTGAAACATTTGGAAGACTTCGATCATATTCCAGCGATTTTAAATGAGCCGATTTTTCAAAAAGGCTTTGACATTGCCGAGGTGTCTCACTTGAATAGCGATCAATACGATGCGTATTTGAAAAGCATTTTGTCATATAACGAAGCGAAGGCGGTGACGGATACGGCTTTTGACGAGGGCAAGCTTGAAGGTAAGATTGAAGGTAAGATTGAAGCGATGCACAGTGTTGCAAAGACACTAAAAGCTCAAGGCATTACTGTTTCAATCATTGCTTTATCAACAGGACTCACTGAACAAGAAATTGAGGAATTAAAATGAGCAACGAAATTTACAAGAGAAACCGCCAATGAAAAAAGCACTGATTACCGGCATTACCGGCCAGGATGGTTCCTATCTGGCCGAATTCCTGTTAGAAAAAGGTTATGAAGTTCACGGCATCAAGCGTCGTGCTTCTTCATTTAATACGCAACGGGTGGATCATATTTATGAAGATCCTCATGTTAATAATCAACATTTTATTCTGCATTACGGTGATTTAACCGATTCATCCAACCTAACTCGTATCATACAGCAGGTGCAGCCGGATGAGGTCTATAACCTTGGCGCACAAAGTCATGTTGCAGTGAGTTTTGAATCGCCGGAATACACAGCCGATGTCGATGCCATGGGTACTTTGCGCCTGCTTGAAGCCATCCGCCTGTTGGGGTTGGAAAAAAAGACGCGCTTTTACCAGGCTTCAACCTCGGAGCTCTACGGCTTGGTGCAGGAAACTCCGCAAAAAGAAACCACTCCATTCTATCCCCGCAGTCCGTATGCAGCAGCCAAGCTCTATGCTTACTGGATCACGGTCAATTACCGTGAAGCTTATGGCATGTATGCTTGCAATGGTATTTTGTTTAACCATGAGTCGCCGCGCCGTGGCGAAACGTTTGTAACGCGCAAAATTACTCGTGGGCTGGCCAATATTGCCCAAGGGCTGGAGCAGTGTCTGTATATGGGCAATATGGATGCGTTGCGTGATTGGGGGCATGCTAAAGATTATGTCCGCATGCAGTGGATGATGTTGCAAAATGAACAGCCGGAAGACTTTGTGATTGCCACCGGCGTGCAGTATTCGGTGCGTCAGTTTATTGAATGGTCGGCGGCGGAGCTGGGTGTCACGCTACGCTTTGAGGGACAAGGTGTCGCTGAGCAGGGTGTAGTTGCAGCGATTGAGGGTGACAAAGCGTCCGCGCTGAAGGTGGGCGATGTGGTGGTGATGATCGATCCGCGTTATTTCCGTCCTACTGAGGTAGAGACATTGTTGGGCGATCCAAGTAAGGCCAAGGAAAAGCTGGGATGGGTGCCGGAGATTACTGTACAACAGATGTGCGCTGAAATGGTGGCGACAGATCTTAGTGAGGCTAGACGAATTGCTTTACTTGAGAAAAACGGCTTTCACGTTCCCGTCTCTGTGGAGAATTAATGATGCCTCAACATCTGGAACAAGTTGTTTTTGTAGCTGGGCACCGTGGCATGGTGGGGTCGGCTATCGTACGTCGTTTGCAGGCATTGGGTTACAGTAACATCCTGACGGCCGAACGAAATGAACTTGAGCTTATTCGCCAGACGGAAGTGGAGTCTTTTTTCAAGAAACATGCAATCGGGCAGGTATATCTTGCCGCTGCAAAAGTAGGAGGGATCCATGCCAATAATACCTATCCGGCGGAGTTCATCTACGAGAATATGATGATCGAGGCCAACCTTATTCATTCTGCTCATCTTGCAGGGGTGAAAAAGCTGCTGTTTCTGGGGTCTTCTTGCATCTACCCAAAGCTTGCCGAACAGCCGATGAAGGAAGATGCGTTGCTTACTGGAACATTGGAGGCAACCAATGAGCCTTACGCAATCGCCAAGATTGCCGGCATCAAGCTGTGCGAGAGCTTTAACCGTCAATATGGGCGCGATTATCGTAGTGTAATGCCGACCAATCTTTACGGTCCGAACGACAACTTTCACCCCGAGAACAGCCACGTCATTCCAGCAATGATGCGGCGCTTTCATGAGGCGGTGCTGGCTCAAACCGATGAGGTGGTGATCTGGGGCAGTGGCACTCCAATGCGGGAGTTTCTGCATGTGGATGACATGGCGGCAGCCAGCGTGCATGTCATGAATCTGCCTTTGGAAACCTATCAGGCACATACTGAGCCTATGCTTTCTCATATTAATGTGGGGACAGGCGTGGATTGTACGATTCGCGAATTGGCGGAAAAGATGGCTAAGGTGACGGGCTTTACCGGTAAACTGGTTTTCGATGCTACCAAGCTGGATGGTACACCGCGTAAATTGATGGATGTTTCACGGCTCAACAGGTTGGACTGGCAAGCACGGATAGGATTGGAAGACGGCTTGCGAGAAACCTATGCCTGGTTCTTGGCTAATCAGGATCGTTACCGGCAGGCTTGAGAGTGCAGAAACTCCCGCTTGTTTCAGTGGTGATGCCTTCGCTTAATCAAGCGAGGTTTATCGACGCCGCAGTCGATAGCGTTCTGAATCAGGACTATCCGAACATCGAACTAATCGTTGCCGATGGTGGATCTGACGATGGTACTATCGATTGGCTGAAGAATCGACAGGCGATTGATGGTCGCATCCGTTGGTTTTCCCAGAAAGATAATGGACCGGCGGAGGCCGTCAATGCTGCGTTGTCCCAGGTACGGGGCACGATTGTGGGGTGGCTGAATTCGGATGACCTCTATGCACAAGATGCTGTAAGCAGGGCTGTTGATGCTCTGCAAGAGAATCCGGAGTGGCTGATGGTGTATGGTCATGGTCTACATGTGGATGGCGACGGTAAGTCGTTAAGTGATTATCCAACCTTGCCGCCGACAACGCCGCTCACCCAATTTGCCGAGGGATGTTTTATTTGTCAGCCGACGGTATTTTTTCGGCGCTCGATGTACTTATTGCTGGGCAAACTGGATGAGAATTTGAAGGCGGCATTCGATTTTGATTATTGGCTACGGGCGTTTCTTGTATTTCAGTATCGGATCGGTTTTGTGTGTGAGGTGCAGGCGTATTCGCGGTTGCACGAAGATTGCATCACGCTACGCATGCGGCGTACCGTTGCGCTGGAGGGAATGCAGGTATTAGCGCGGCATTTGGGTAGTGCGCCAAAGGAATGGTTGCTGACGTATGTGAATGAGTTGCGGGCTATGCAACCTAGCCAACAGGGTGTTGGCGATTTGAAGAAGCATGTTATTGATACGCTTGTCGTGGCCAGGCTATGGCTAAAGCAGGATGATTTACGGGAGCTGGAATTGAGACTTGATGAGATGCTGAAATGATTAGCCGAGACGATGTAATTTATGCCTACCGCCTCTTGTTTGGACGTGAGCCGGAAAGTGAAGAGGTTGTGATGCACTACGCTACGGAAGTCAGTGATCTTCGTGCATTGAGGGAGTTGTTTATCAATTCGGCGGAGTTTCATTCAAGTTTAGAGCGAATCCAAAGTCCCCGTCCACCCCGTCCACCCTTCAATGGGCCGCCGATGGAGGTGGAATTGATTGCGCCGGCAGAGAAGCTATCCGCCTTGTTCGCCAAGGTCAGCGCCCAATGGCATCATTTGGGCGAGACCGAGCCGCACTGGTCGGTGCTGACCAACGAGAGCTATTTTCAGCAGAATTTTCATATGAACCACGAGGCGTTTTACGCCAGCGGAGAATCTGAATTGAAAATATTTGATGCCACGCTGGCACGGGTTGGAATTGATCGGAGCGGGTTGCATCGTTGTCTCGAACTTGGCTGCGGTGTCGGACGGGTGACAGGATCTTTGGCAACGCGCTTTGCTGAAGTCAGTGCGGTGGATATCTCCGCTGCCCATTTGCGGGTGGCCGAAGACCGTTTACGCACCGATGGTATCGGCAATGTTAAGTTTCAGCACCTTGATTCAATTGATGATGTCGCCGGTTTGGGCAGCTTCGATGTGCTGTATTCGCGTATCGTGTTGCAGCATAATCCACCGCCGGTAATAGCGCGGATACTTGGTGATTTGTTGGCCCAACTGCAAGTGGGTGGGATTGCGTTTTTCCAGGTTCCAACTTACAAGGCTGGGTATCGTTTTCGAATAGATGAATACCTTGGTCACCAAAACTTGACCGATATGGAGATGCACTATTTTCCGCAAGCGGCACTGCTGGATCTTATTGCGCAACACGATTGCCGAGTTTTAGAAATTCGAGAGGATGATTCGATTGGGCTGTCAGCGATTGCGGTATCAAACACTTTATTAGTACAAAAATACTGAGTTGGATGAAAATAAAGGGGCATACCCGAGAGTGTCATTGATTGGGAATAATGCCGCGTACTCGCAAGACCGCCAGTACCTGCTCTACGCATTCATCCAGAGGCAAACTACCTGTGTTAATGGTCAAATCCGGATTGATAGGTATTTCATAAGGCGACGATATTCCAGTAAACTCTTTCACTTCACCTGCGCGTGCACGTGCGTATAGCCCTTTTACATCACGCTGCTCACATACTTCCAGCGGTGCGTCACAAAAAATTTCGATGAAATCATCATGAAGAAACAAATTGCGGGTGCGCTCCCGGTCTTGGCGATATGGGGAGATAAAGGCCGTTAACACGATGACTCCAGCTTCGACCAGCAGCTTGGAGACCTCGCCAATGCGCCGGATATTTTCGGAACGATCTTCCAACGAAAACCCTAGATCGGCGCACAAACCATGTCGAATGTTATCGCCATCTAATACGAAAGTTCGACAGCCATGCCCATACAGGCATTCTTCTACTGCATGCGCAAGCGTTGATTTACCGGACCCAGAAAGACCGGTAAACCATAGAACCACAGAGCGATGTGCATTCATTTGTTCACGTCTGACACGGGTAACCGTAGCATGGTGCCAGACAGTGTCGATGCTTTTTTTCATGCTTTTCTCATTAAATTAATTTATTGCCGGGCCATTCGAGCCAGTAGTGTGCAAATATTCTATCATAAACAATTTACGTCGTTTTTCGGTGTCGGCTATGAACTTTTTCGATCAAGACAAGATCTGGACTCTGTTTGTGGAAAGTGTATCTAATCTATAACTTGGCTTTCTATATTGTTATTGCTGTTTTTTGTGCTTGTTTGAATAGATCGTTACCTCACAAACGTATAAATATGTTGGTGTCGTCTGAAATCTGACCAGGAGTTTAGCTGTGCAGCCCACTACGCAGCATTGAATTAAGTCGATCGGACGGAGATGGTTGCTCTTTCCTGTCATGAGTAAGATTTAAGCGCTTTATTACCCAATTTCAAACCTAAATTGTTATTATAGGCAGACCTGATTAGTTAAAAAATCTTAAACTGCTCAAAATTAACTCATTATCAAGTTCTAGAAAATTGATTTTAAAGATATTTTTAAAAAGTCGAATACGAGTAGCTCTGATGATTACAACACAGCTTGATAAAAAAAATATATGAGTACTGTCATCTCAGCAATCATCGTCAATTATAACGCGGGTGAGTTGCTGCATAACTGTGTCGATTCGTTACTGAAGTGTCCACAGGAAATCGAAATTATCCTGATTGATAACGCCTCGACGGATGGCAGTCTGGATGCTGTTCAGGGATTATCGGGGGTACAGATAATTAAAAATCCGGTTAATGTGGGTTTTGCGGCGGCTTGTAATATTGGTGCGCGTGTTGCTTCCGCACCGTACTTGTTGTTCCTTAATCCGGACTGTTTCTTCAAACCGGGTACTCTGCTTAGTCTGTTGGAGGCTATGAGTGGGGATGAAAGTGTGGGCATGGCGGGAGGTTTGCTGACTAATTCGGACGGAACCGAACAGGCGGGCGGTCGACGGGCTGTTCCCACTCCGTGGCGTTCTTTTGTGCGCGCATTCGGGCTTGTACGTTTTTCGGACTGTTGGCCGCGCCTGTTTTTTGATTTTTACTTGCATAAGCAACCGTTGCCGGATCACGCGATTGAGGTGGAGGCGATTTCCGGAGCTTGCATGATGGTCAAGCGCGAGGCGATGCAGGATGTCGGGGAATGGGACGAAGGCTATTTTTTACATTGCGAAGATCTGGACTGGTGCATGCGCTTCCGGCAAAAAGGCTGGAAGATTCTGTTCGTTCCATCGGCGCAAATCATCCATGCATTAGGCGTTTGCGGTAGAGGTCGGCCTGTGTTTGTCGAATGGCACAAGCATAAGGGGATGATACGGTTTTACCAAAAGTTCTTTCGACACCAGTATCCGGGAGCGATGATGGGCTTGGTTACGGTTGGAGTCTGGCTGCGGTTTGGCCTTGTAGCCATTTATTACTCGGCCAAACGTGCCGGTCGGGCGTTGGGGATTGGGCATGGCTGACGATACGGATTTTCTCGTCTCAACACCTCTCCCGGAGGGCAAAAACCTTGTCGGTGTTTTCGGTGCGACCAGTTTGGTAGGAACGTGTTTACTGCCGATGTTGACTGAGGCAGGATGGCGGGTGAGGGCGTTCTCCCGGAAAGTAGTTGATCCGCTTGATGATAAGGTGGCTTGGCAGCTTATCTCCTCTTCCTCTTTTCCTCTGGAGGAGAGTGTTTCGTATTGGATTTATCTCGCGCCTATTTGGGTGTTGCCGGATTATTTTGCGTTGCTTGAAACGCAGGGCGTGAAGCGCTTGGTTGTGGTGTCTTCTACCAGCCGCTTTACCAAGGATGATTCGACCGACCCGGAAGAGCAGGCCATAGCGCTTCGGATTGCCGATGCGGAAGCGCGTGTTCAGGAGTGGGCAAAAAACCGTGGTGTGGAATGGGTGATTCTGCGGCCTACGCTGATTTATGGCTTGGGCTTGGATAAAAATATCTCCGAGATTGCGCGCTTCATCCGCCGTTTTGGTTTCTTTCCGTTGTTTGGCAAAGCAAATGGCCTGCGTCAGCCTATTCACGTGGCGGATGTAGCTGGCGCCTGCCTGGCCGCTTTGCAGGCTCCTTGTGCGGCGAACCGGGCGTACAATATTTCCGGTGGTGAGATTCTGGCTTATCGCGACATGGTCTCCTGTGTTTTTTCCGCCCTGGGTCGTCGTCTGTGCTTGCCGATTGTACCGCTCTGGGCTTTTCGGCTGGCGGTGACTGTATTGCGGTGTTTGCCGCGTTACCGGAAGTGGTCTACTGCGATGGCTGAGCGTATGAACCGGGATATGGTGTTTGATCACGCTGAGGCGGCGCGAGATTTTGATTTTAAGCCTAGGGCATTCGTTTTGTCGGCAGAGGATGTGGCAACTGAACACTCGTCTTGATAGCGGCACGCTGAACGGTTGCATTGACTGTAGCAAAATCCAATCATCGGGTAACGCGGCTTTAACTTGTGACTCGTTATGTTACCTGCCGGATGATATTTCCTCTGCTATCGCTGGTCTCGGGACAAATAAAAATACCACTCTGACTTTTTGGGTTGATTTACTTAAATTTATTTATAATTTATTCGGTTAATGAATGTTTGGTTATATTTGGAATAATAGGAAGCGATAAAACTTGATGAAAATCCTTATCGTTAGCCAATATTTTCGGCCTGAGTCTTTTCGTATCAATGATCTTGCTTTGACTCTTAAAGAATCCGGGCATGAGGTATCTGTTTTAACAGGAAAACCGAATTATCCCGAAGGCAACATTTTTCAAGGCTATCATGCCTGGGGATGCAGTACTGAAGATTGGTCCGGTATCAAAATTTATCGCGTGCCGCTTATTGCCAGAGGCAATAGAAGTGCAATTAAACTGGCATTGAATTATCTGTCGTTTATTGTTTCAGGGCTGTTGTTCGCACCGTGGTTATTGCGTCAGGAAAGCTATGACGTGATTTTTGTTTATGCGCCATCCCCGATTTTTCAGGCGATTCCGGCATCATTTCTGGGCTGGCTGAAACGCTGCCCTGTGGCTTTATGGGTGCAGGATTTATGGCCGGAAAGCGCACAAGCGACAGGTTACATCCACAACCCTTGGCTATTGAAATTACTTGGGCATATGGTGCGCTTTGTTTATCGCCATACCGATTTATTGCTGGTTCAATCAAGAGCTTTCCAAACGCCTGTTGCTGAGTTAGCGGGTGGTAAACCGATTGTGTATTACCCCAATTCGGTTGAGTCTGCATTCTATAATCCTCCCGACATACCCTTGCCGAATATTGCCGGTTTGGCGGGTGGGTTTTCCGTACTTTTTGCGGGCAATGTCGGCGTCGGGCAGGCAGTCGAGGTTATTGTTGGGGCCGCAGAACTATTGCGCGATTATCCCGATATCAATTTTGTGGTGTTGGGAACCGGCAGCCGGTGGGATTGGATGCGCGAGCAAGTTGAAACACGCGGCCTGAGCAATCTTCATCTGGCGGGAAGACACCCGGTAGAAACTATGCCGGGTTTAATGAGGCAGGCGGCCGCATTGTTGGTGACATTGGCCGATCAGCCTATTTTTGCTGCGACGATCCCAAGCAAGGTGCAAGCTTATATGGCGGTCGGTAGGCCGATTTTGGCATGCCTGAATGGCGAAGGCGCGAGGATAGTTTGCGAAGCCGATGCCGGGCTGGCTATTCCGGCTGAAGATGCCGCCGCCCTCGCCGAAGGGATATTGCGTCTATACAGGATGTCCGCACAAGAACGGGAAAAAATCGGGCAGAATGGACGCGCCTATTTCCGTGAACATTTCGATCATGACCGGCTGGTGGATCAATTAGTCGGTCATCTGCATGAATTAACGTTGTCTTTTGGGAAAGTGTAATGAGGATTTTGGTGTTGGGGGCGAGCGGCATGTTGGGCAGCACGACCTTCCGTGTATTAAGTGAACGGCATGATTGGGACGTCTATGGGTCGGTGCGCTCGGGAAGCGCAAAGCAGTTTTTCCCTCCTCAGCTTGCTGAGCGGCTGGTAGCCAATGTCGATGTAACTAACTACGACGCACTGGTGGATATTTTTGCCAAGGTGCACCCTGATGTGGTGATCAATTGCATCGGCGCCACAAAACATAAAGCCGACGGCAATGACCCATTAATGGCTATATCGCTTAATGCCTTGTTGCCCCAGCGGTTGGCAAGGCTGTGTGCTGCAGTGAATGCGCGTCTGATACATGTTTCCACGGATTGCGTTTTCTCCGGCAAGCAAGGCAATTATACGGAGCAAGATCAGCCGGATTCCGATGATGTGTATGGCCGGTCCAAGGCTTTGGGCGAAGTTGATTATCCGAATGCGATTACATTGCGCACGTCGATTATCGGCCATGAGTTGCAAAGCAACTACGGTTTGCTAGACTGGTTTCTCACGCAGGAGGGCAGTTGCAAAGGATTCAAGCGCGCCATATTTTCCGGCCTGCCCACGATCGAACTGGCGCGCGTGATGCGCGACGTCGTGATTCCGCAACCTGATTTGTATGGCCTCTACCATGTTGTCGGTCCGGCTATCGCCAAATATGACCTGTTGAAATTGGTCGCACAGGTTTATGGAAAAGCGATCGAGATTATTCCGGAAAATGAGTTTATTGTTGATCGTTCGCTAAATGGCGACCGCTTTCATGCGGCAACCGGGTACAAGTCGCCTGAATGGCCGGAGTTGATTGAATTGATGCACGCTCATCAATAGTTAATCAGGGATCGAATATGTTTAATGATAAAGTCTTATTGATTACCGGCGGGACAGGCTCATTTGGTAACGCAGTTCTTAAACGCTTCCTGGCGACAGATGTGCGCGAGATTCGCATCTTCAGCCGCGATGAGAAGAAGCAGGAGGAAATGCGCATTGCGCTGAATAACGACAAGCTGAAGTTCTACATTGGCGACGTCCGCAACTACGACAGCGTTTTCCAGGCCATGAAAGGCGTGGATTATGTGTTTCATGCGGCGGCGCTGAAGCAGGTTCCGTCATGCGAGTTCTATCCGATGGAGGCGGTGCGCACCAACGTAATCGGCACCGAACATGTAATGGATGCAGCCACCGCCAATGGCGTCAAGCGGGTCATACTGCTGAGTACCGACAAAGCGGTGTATCCGATCAACGCGATGGGCATTTCTAAAGCTATGGCTGAGAAGCTGCTGGTTGCGAAGGCACGGATGCAGCGCGAAGGCGAAACTGTTTTCTGTGCGACACGTTACGGCAATGTGATGGCTTCCCGTGGATCGGTCATCCCGTTGTTTATCTCACAACTGAAAGAAGGTAAGCCGCTGACGGTGACTGATCCGAATATGACGCGCTTTCTAATGTCGCTGGAGGATTCGGTGAATTTGGTGCTTTATGCTTATGAGCATGGTCAGCAGGGCGATATCTTTGTACAAAAGTCGCCGGCATCGACTGTTGCGGATTTGGCGCAAGCCCTGATAGAAATATTCGACGGAAAGGAAGCGCCCCGAATTATTGGTACGCGGCACGGCGAGAAACTTTTTGAATCGCTTATTTCGCGGGAAGAGATGGCGCGTGCTGAAGACAAAGGCAGCTATTACCGCATTCCTGCGGACAATCGCGACCTGAACTATGCGAAATATTTCAGTGACGGCGAGGAAAGAATTTCCGGCCTGGACGATTACACCTCTCACAATACCGAACGTTTGAATGTCGAGCAAGTGAAGTCTTTGTTGCGGAGTTTGGATTTTATTCAGGAGATAGATCGTGCTTAAGGTTATGACCATTGTCGGGACGCGCCCCGAACTTATCAAAATGAGCCGGGTAATAGTGGCGCTCGACCGGAACATGCAGCATATCCTGGTGCATACCGGACAGAATTACGATTATGAATTGAACCAGATTTTTTTTGAAGATCTGGAAATCCGCAAGCCCGATTACTTTTTGGAAGCCGTTGGGGAGAATGTCGCCCAAACTATTGCCCAAGTCATTCAAAAATCTGACGAAGTGATGGAGCGAGAGCAGCCGGATGCGGTGTTGCTGTATGGCGATACCAATTCCTGTCTGGCAGTCATCGCTGCAAAACGTCGCAAAATTCCTGTATTCCATATGGAAGCGGGCAACAGGTGCTTCGATCAACGCGTTCCGGAAGAATTAAACCGCAAGGTATTGGATCATTTGTCTGATATTAACCTGGTATTAACCGAGCATGCACGGCGTTATTTGATTGCGGAAGGCATCAGGCCTGAAACCATTATCAAGACCGGTTCGCATATGCGCGAGGTGGTGGATTATTATTTGCCGAAAATTTCGCTATCCGATGTTGTTTCCCGCCTGTCTTTGCAAGCCGGGAAATTTTTCCTGGTCAGTGTTCATCGGGAGGAGAATGTCGATTCGCCCGAGGCTTTGAAGGATTTGTTGGACACGCTGAATGCGCTTGCTGCGAAATATAACTTTCCGATCCTGGTTTCCACCCACCCGAGAACGCGCAAGCGTCTGGAAGAGCTTGATATGTCGACTATGGATCAGCGCATTATTTTTGCCAAGCCGTTCGGCTTTTTTGATTACATCAAATTACAGATGGAGGCATTTTGCATTCTTTCCGATAGCGGAACCATTACCGAAGAAACGTCTTTGTTGAATTTATGCGCGATTACTCTTCGTAATGCCCATGAGCGTCCTGAAGGGATGGATGCCGGTACTTTGATTATGAGCGGCTTGAAAAAAAACCGGGTGATCGAAGCTGTCGAGATTGTAACTTCTCAATATCAAAAAACAGCAAGCGCGGTTTTACCGATTGCGGATTATGAAAATCCTCATGTTTCGACACAGATCGTAAGGGTTGTGGCAAGTTACGTGGATTATATCAATAGGGTAGTATGGTCAAAGCCTTATGCAAATTAATATCAGTCGATATTCCCATTCTGTACTCATCACAGGCGCCAATGGTTTTGTAGGTAAACCACTTTGTGCCGAGTTGCTCAGGCAAGGGCAATCAGTTCGTGCCGCAATGCGTTTGGCGCGCGTTGAGAGTTTACCGCTCGAAAATATTGAGACTGTGCCAATCGGCGTTTTAGACGGTGAAACGGACTGGACGCAGGCATTGCAGGGTATCAATGTGGTCGTTCATCTCGCCGCACGCGTGCATGTCATGAAAGATAAAACGGCCGATTCGCTGGACGAGCTGCGCAGGGTCAATGTTGACGGTGCCTGGAATCTTGCTTTGCAGGCCGCTGAAGCAGGTGTACAGCGATTCATTTTTATCAGTTCGATCAAGGTGAACGGCGAAGGTACCTTATTGGGGCGGCCTTATACGGCCGAAGATCAGCCTGCACCGGTTGATCCTTATGGTATTTCGAAGTTTGAAGCGGAAGATGCGTTACGGCAGTTGGCTTATGATACCGGCATGGAAGTGGTGATTATTCGTCCGCCTCTGGTTTACGGGCCAGGCGTGAAAGCCAATTTCCACAGTATCATGTATTGGCTGGAGAAGGGGGTTCCGTTACCTTTGGGCGCGATTCATAATAAGCGCAGTTTTGTTGCATTGGATAATCTGGTTGATTTGATCGTAACCTGCATTGATCATCCGGCAGCTGCGAACCAGATATTTTTGGCCAGTGACGGCAAGGATATGTCTACTACCGAATTGCTGCTACGTTTGGGCGAAGCATTGAATAAGCCTGTCAAACTACTCCCCGTTCCTATCTGGGTATTAAAAACAGGCGCGATGTTGTTGGGTAAGCAAGATATGGCTCGGCGTTTATGTAATTCGCTTCAAGTTGATATTAGTAAAACATGCGATTTGCTGGGCTGGCAGCCTCCTGTGAGTGTGGATGATGCTTTAAAGAAAACCGCAGCGGATTTTCTTCAAAAATCATAGACTGTTTAATTCCGGTACTATTCAAGTTAATTCGGTTTGTTCATTCTGATGATTTCCTGCCGGAAAAGGTGGTTGGCATCCATCTCCAATAAACGTCTACATTATCGGGGGATTTTCGCTTCGGTAACTGTTCATGCGTCGTTAATTATTAACAGAGGTATAAATGATTTTTTGGTGGTTTCTTTTGCTAATGGGTGCCGTGTCTTGGGCGCTCACCGGCTTTTTGTATCGGTATGCCTTGGCGAAGAACTTAATCGATATTCCTAACGAACGCAGCTCGCACTCGGTGCCAACACCTCGCGGCGGCGGCGTTGCTATTGTGGTGGCATTTTTAGTTATTATTCCCATTTTAAACCTGTTTGATTTGCTTTCTTCTGCTGCATGCTGGGCTTTATGGGGCGCTGGAAGCGCTGTTGCGGTAACCGGTTTTTTGGATGATCACGGGCATATTGCCGCGCGCTGGCGTTTATTGGTGCATTTTGGGGCGGCAGCTTGGGGGCTTTATTGGCTTGGTGGTTTCCCCCCCCTCTCAGTTTTTGGACACATGCTGGATTTGGGATGGTTTGGTTATGTGTGCGCGACGGTTTATATAGTTTGGCTACTTAATTTGTACAATTTCATGGACGGCATTGACGGCATTGCCGGCATTGAGGCGATTACGGCCTGTTGCGGCGGCGCTTTGCTGGTTTGGCTTGTTGCCCCGGATTCAACCGCTTGGATGCTGCCGGTTTTTTTGGCTACAGCGGTTCTGGGATTTCTTTTTTGGAACTTTCCGCCGGCCCGTATTTTTATGGGCGATGCGGGCAGCGGTTTCCTGGGGATTATGTTGGCGCTGCTTTCACTGCAAGCGGCGTGGATTGAATCCCGGTTATTATGGGTCTGGCTGATTTTGCTGGGCGTGTTTATTGTTGATGCAACCGTTACCTTGTCCCGCCGCGTATTGCGGGGAGAGAAGTTTTATGAGGCGCATCGTAGCCATGCTTATCAATACGCATCTCGCATTTTGGGCGCTCATCGGCCTGTTACATGGGCAGTCTGCGCCATTAATGTTTTCTGGTTGACGCCTGTTGCAAGCCTGGTTGCGCTGGATAAGCTGGACGGTATTATCGGGCTGATGGTGGCGTATTTGCCGTTATTGTTGTTGGCATATCGTTATAAGGCAGGTGATTCGCAGGCTCAAGCCAAGCAGGACGCGTCATGAGATCAAATGCGCGGACTTGGTTTATTCTTCTGTCACGGCAAAAGAAAGCTTTTATCCTGATTAGTGCGGATATAGTTTTTGCCGTATTTGCCCTTTGGGCTGCTCTTTCTTTGCGTTGGGGATGGCTATATATCCCTAAAGGGGATGAGTGGTATCTATTTGCAGCGGCACCAATCATTGCAGTACCCATTTTTATTAAGCTGGGTTTATATCGTGCAATTATTCGTTATATAGAAGTCAGGGCGTTGTGGACCATTATTCAGGCGACTACGCTTTATGCGCTGGTTTTTGCTTTTGTCTTGTATGAGTCAGGCATCAAGGGCGTTCCCCGGACCGTGTTACCGCTAAACTGGCTTAATATCATGCTGCTGGTCGGCAGCAGCCGGTTTTTTGCGCGATGGTGGCTGGGCGAGGTTTATTTAAACTTGGGCGGAGGACGGGGGGCAAAAAGTCACAGCAAAAAAAATGTGGTGATTTATGGCGCGGGCAATGCCGGTGTACAGTTGGCGTCCGCATTAAGCTATGGGCGCGAATTCAGGCCTATCGCTTTCATTGATGATGACGTGTTGTTGCAAAAACAAAAGGTCAATGGTCTTCGGATTTATCCGCTCAGTTCCTTGAGGTACTTGATAGAAAGGCACCAGGTCTCGGATATTCTGCTGGCCATGCCGTCGGCTAACCGGGCGCGTAAAAGCGAGATTATCCGTTTGTTAGAGCCTTTTGCCGTTCACGTAATGTCTATGCCCGGCTTGTCTGACATTGCTCAAGGCAAAGTCACCGTTGATGCGCTACAGGAGGTCGATATTGCCGATCTTTTGGGGCGCGATGCCGTGGCGCCGGACCAGTCGCTTCTGCATGCCAATATTGCCGGGAAAGTGGTGATGGTAACCGGGGCCGGCGGTTCTATCGGTTCCGAGCTTTGCCGACAGATAATCCGCTTGCAGCCGAGTACGTTGATTCTTTTTGAAATAAGCGAATTTGCGCTTTATGCGATAGAAAAAGAGCTGCATCATTTATTAGCCAAACGCCTTGCCATTCCAGGCGAGATAAACAATGACGGGGAAATAAAGCTTATTGCTGTCTTAGGTTCGGTCACGAACGCTAAGCGTTGCGAAAAAGTATGCAATACTTTTAAGGTACAAACAATCTATCATGCGGCAGCTTATAAGCATGTGCCGATGGTCGAAAGAAATCCGGGCGAAGCGATCTGGAACAATATCTTCGGCACTTTATATACGGCACAGGCAGCGATAAAAGCGGAAGTTGAAACCTTTGTGCTGATTTCAACGGATAAGGCGGTCAGGCCGACTAACACCATGGGCGCGACCAAGCGCTTTGCCGAATTGATTTTACAGGCGCTCAGTTTGGATGCGGATAATAATGCCAAAACGCGTTTTACCATGGTGCGATTTGGTAATGTATTAGGATCTTCCGGGTCCGTCGTGCCATTGTTTAAAGAGCAGATCGCAAGAGGCGGGCCGGTAACGGTCACTGATGAAAGAATAATCCGCTATTTTATGACCATACCGGAAGCGTCGCAGCTGGTTATTCAGGCCGGTGCCATGGGCCATGGCGGCGATGTGTTTGTACTGGATATGGGCGAGCCTATTCGTATTGTCGATTTAGCCAAGAGAATGATCCATTTGAGTGGCCTTGAAATCAAGGATGCGGATCATCCTGACGGTGATATCGAGATTAGCTATACCGGCTTAAGGCCTGGAGAAAAGCTTTATGAAGAGCTATTGATTGGCGATAATGTTTCAAAAACCGATCACGCAAGAATTATGCGCGCACAAGAGCATGTCATTTCGTGGAGCGAGCTGGAGAAAATGCTGGCGACATTGGAACAGGCAACAGAAAACGATGATTTTGAGCGGGTCAGGGACATTCTGGCCGATGCGGTTACCGGTTTTGTTCCGCAGTGCGAAATTGAAGACGTGTTGTGGAAAGAAGATAAACGGCTTGTGAATGGATGAAGCGATTGATGTCGTCATTATGAAAGCATATTTGTTGGATACAATATAACGTATAATGTATTTATTATTTTAATTATAAGAAACAATTGGTTTCGTTAAATTAAGCCATGTTTTGCAATCCAAACTATTGAGTATAGAAAGTAGTGACCGTCAGTCATCCTTTTCCGGATTTAAAGAGAGAAGCAAATGGATAAATTAACCAGCATGAACGTTTTCGTTCGCGTGGCAAAGGCCGGAAGCTTTGCTGGTGGTGCGCGTGACCTGGATATTTCCAGAGCCATGGCAACCAAACATATCATGCATCTTGAGGGTGTGCTGGGTACACGATTATTCAACCGGACTACGCGCAGCTTGAGCCTGACCGACGTAGGCGCATCCTATCTGGAACGATGCCAGCAAGTGTTGCTTGAGGTTGAGGAAATGGAAGCCGCGGTAACGCATTTGCAGACTGAGCCCAGAGGGGTTTTACGCATCAGTGCGCCGCCGGTCATCGGTGCGACGCATATCGCCAGCGCCGTGTCTGAGTTTTTGAAAATACATCCAGATCTGACTGTCGAGATGATTTTGCAGAGCAGCCCCGGCGATTTGATCGATGAAGGGATTGATCTGGCTATTTCTTTAGGCGCACTGGATGATACAAGTATGTTCGCCCGGAAATTAGCCAGTTCGTCGCTGGTTGTGTGCGGGTCGCCCGAATATTTTGCGCAACATGGCATTCCCCAGATTCCGGAAGACTTGGAAGATCACAGCTGCCTGGTTAATTGGGCTATTGCGCCGAGGAATAAATGGCTGTTCAAAGGCGAAGCCGGTTATACCGGGATAACCGTTTCAGGGCGGATGCAGGCCAATGTTGCGGATCCGATACGAATCGCCGCACTGAACGGTTTGGGATTGGTGATGCTGCCCACTTATATTGTCGGCAGGGATATTGAAAAGGGTCGGCTGAAAGTGGTCCTGGAAGATTACACTTCGCCGCCTTTGGACGTTCATGCGGTCTATCCGCATCGAAAATATTTATCAGCCAAAGTCAGGGGGTTTATGGATTTTTTACAAGAATGGCTGGAGCATCGGGTTAGTCGGCCTGGAACGGAATAATAGCTGGACATTTCGGCGGCGGTTGCCTGATTTTTGACCGTAGCGATGGGTTATATAACGAGTTATACATAGCCGACAAAGCTTTCGCTTTTACTCAAGCACTTACCTATCCCCCTTGTAAGCAAGGGCTGAACATCAATGGTTTCCAAGAAAAACCATTGATAGTCGGATTGCTGATGGCATTGTCACGAGTTGGTTTCTTGACCGTGGCTTAGGGGATGAGATAATAGGCAACCATAAAACGGATAGATTGCTGATTTATTCGGCTTTTACGCAGATTAATAGCCCTGACGCATGGAGGCGGAGGTAGAGCAACGCAGGAAGTGCTTGTCGAAAGCGTCAAAAACGCAGATAGAGATTTAAACAATGATAGAAAATTTAGGTCCGCAACAGTCATGGGATTTATTACAAAATAATTCCGATGCGGTATTGGTGGATGTAAGAACAAAAGTTGAACATTCCTTCGTAGGACACCCTCCTGGTGCGATATCAATTCCCTGGAAGGAGGCTCCTGATTGGCAGGTTAATCCGCAGTTTGTTGCCGAAGTTAAAAAAATCGTAAATGATCGCAATGCGCCGGTTTTATTACTTTGCCGCAGCGGCCAACGTTCGCTGGATGCTGCAAAAGCGCTTGAAGAAGCCGGTTATCAGTTGTTGATTAATATTGTTGACGGTTTTGAAGGTGCCTTGGATGAGCATAAGCATCGGGGCAATCTTGGCGGCTGGCGTTTTCAGGGCTTGCCTTGGGAGCAGAGTTAATCTTATATCCAAATTGGACCAAGCAGGGTGCGTCCAACAAAATCTAAACAGCAGTCATGACGGCATGTCGTCCTTTCTTTCCCCGCAATTAACCTATTAGGGTGCATTTCGCACTCATCATGCTTAAAAGAATGCGTACAACGCATTCTACATTTATTTATTAAACCTTAGAGACCATAAAAGTGATCGAAAAATTAAGAAACATTGCAATTATTGCCCACGTTGACCATGGTAAAACGACCCTGGTTGATAAGTTATTGCAACAGTCTGGCACGTTTGCCGCTCATACTAAAGTGACTGAGCGCATTATGGACTCCAACGATATTGAAAAAGAGCGTGGCATCACCATTCTGGCCAAAAATACGGCGCTGGATTGGAACGGCTACCATATCAATATCGTTGACACCCCAGGCCATGCCGACTTTGGTGGCGAAGTGGAGCGGGTATTGTCGATGGTGGATTCGGTATTGCTGCTGGTCGATGCGGTGGACGGCCCAATGCCGCAAACCCGATTTGTGACCCAAAAAGCGTTTGCTTTGGGCTTAAAGCCGATTGTGGTTATCAATAAAATCGACCGCCCAGGTGCGCGTCCGGACTGGGTTGTCGATCAAACTTTCGATTTATTCGACCGTTTGGGCGCAACTGATGAACAACTGGATTTTCCTATTGTATTTGCGTCGGCAATCAATGGTTATGCCGGTTTAGAGCACACTGTCACCGGCGGCGATATGACCCCGCTGTTTGAGACGATTGTTTCCAAAGTAAGTCCTCCACCCGTTGATATGGACGGTCCTTTCCAGATGCAGGTTTCCAGCCTGGATTACAACACTTACACCGGCGTTATCGGTATCGGTCGGATTCAGCGCGGCACTATAAAGCCCAATATGCCGTTGGTTATCGTTAACCGGGAAGGTGTCGAGCGTAAAGGTCGTATGCTGCAAGTCTACGGCTTTCATGGTTTGGATCGCGTTGAAGTTCAAGAGGCTCGCGCCGGCGATATTATTGCTTTTGCCGGTATTGAAAAGCTGGAAATATCGGACACGATTTGCCATCCCGATGCCGTAGAAGCCATGACGCCGCTGTCAGTCGATGAGCCGACGGTTACCATGACTTTTCAGGTCAATAACTCGCCGTTTGCAGGACGCGAAGGCAAATTTGTCACGACACGCCAAATTCGCGACCGGTTAGACAAAGAATTGCAACATAACGTCGCGCTAAAAGTTGAAGACACCGGAGACCCGGATAAATTCAAAGTATCAGGTCGTGGTGAGTTGCATTTGTCGGTTTTGATTGAAAACATGCGCCGCGAAGGTTTTGAAATGGGTGTATCGCGTCCTGAAGTTATTCTTAAAGAGATTGATGGCAAAAAGTGCGAACCGTTTGAAATGGTCACCATTGAAGTGGAAGAAATCCACCAAGGTACGATCATGGAAAAATTGGGCGAGCGTAAAGGCGACCTGACCAATATGGTTCCTGACGGCAAGGGACGTATTCGTCTGGAATATATGATGCCGTCACGTGGTTTGATCGGTTTCCAAACCGAGTTTATGACGGCCACTTCCGGTTCCGGTTTGCTTTACCATGTATTTGACCATTACGGCCCGATGAAAGCCGGTGAAGTGGGCAATCGTTCACGCGGCGTGATGATTTCAATGGTTGCGGGCAAAGCCGTTACCTATTCGCTGCATCCGCTACAAGAGCGTGGCGAGTTATTGTTGGTCAATGGCGATGAAGTCTATGAAGGCATGTTAGTCGGCCTGCATTCCCGCACCAATGATTTGACAGTTAATCCGACCAAGCCTAAACCGCTGACTAACGTCCGCGCATCGGGTACGGATGAAAGCTTGGTGCTGGCAAGAATTCAAAAAATGACGCTAGAGCAAGCGTTGGAATTTATTGCTGAGGATGAGTTGGTTGAAGTCACGCCAAAATCAATACGTTTACGCAAGAAGCTGTTAACTGAAAATGAACGTAAGAGAGCGTCTAAAGGATAAGACAAAGAGGTAGTGTTATTGGCTTGCCTAATCGGGCAAGCCAATAATTATCTTGTTTAAAAAATATCAGTAAACAAGGGTGTCCGATCGGCTCACCCTTTATGTCTGCCTTTGATTGTAAAGGTAGTGTTGAATACCAAATCAGCCTGAATTCCCTTTAGGCAAATCCAATTCATAAACCTAAGAATTCAGTTGGTCTTCATCCTGCTGCAAACGTTCCTCAAGGCTTTCGGTTTTGTCCTTTTCAGCTCCTGCATCCATTTATAGATTAATAGTGTTTAGCATCCAAAATCCATCAAATCAGGTTGGTTTCCGGCGAACTTTTTATCCTTACACGCATAACGAGCCTATTTACATAGGTATATAATCGAGTCGAACTATACGCAGGAGGTTTTACAGATGAATCGATACGGTCAGGTTAAAGATAAAAAAGTTGGCGGAGGCGTGATCTCAGCGGGGGTTATTTTGATTGCTTTGGCGGGAGGTGCATGGTTTTATTTTAAGTATCTGCAAAGCAACGCGGTAACAGAACCTGAAACACGAATCTTGGTGCTTCCTTCCGGGGCCAAAGAGACGGGAGCAGTCGATCCTCTATCGATCAGTAAAGCGCTAGACGGAGCGCCTGCGACAGAAGCTACTCCTGTAACAGGGGCCGGCTCTACTGTAGAGCCACATCAGGATACTTCGGTTATTTTGCCCGATCTTGATCATAGCGATACGCTATTGCGGGAGGAAATGAGCGGTATTTCTCCAATGCTTGCAGGCTGGCTGAATACTGACCAGCTGATCAGGAAATATGTTGTTATTGCCAACGATTTTTCGCAAGGGTTGCGACTTGAAAAACATTTGCGCTTTCTTGAGCTGGACCAGCCGTTTGCAGTCGATCAGGATAATGGGGGCTTGTTTATCTCCCCTAAAAGTTATCAGCGTTACGACCGGCTGACCGCGGCAATTAATAAGCTGGATGTACAGGCAACGCTGGCAGTGTATAAAAAATTCAGGCCGTTATTGATGCAGGTTTTTAGCGAGTTCAGTTATCCGAATGAGTATGGTCTGGACGATATTTTTACAAAAGCGGCGGCGGTAATTCTTGCGGCACCTGTTAAAGACGGACAAATTGCATTGGAACGGCATTCGATACAGTATAAATTTGCCGATCCACAGCTTGAGGCATTAAATCCGATACATAAACAGATGCTGCGAATGGGACCTGATAATACCCGTATTATCCAAAATAAATTACGCTTGTTTGCTGAGGGTTTGGTTAATTTAAAAGAATAGGGTTGAACGGTTACGCCGTATGGTCGACCGTCCCGATACGAGCCAGGGATACATTCATGCGAAGAGCATTTAGGTCTGGAACCATCTTTAATGGAGTTTGCACTCTTGAGTGGAGGGTATTATCTCCAGGCGCTATCTTGTACCAAACACTACAATCGTTTTGCCGCGTGCAGTAATCAGTTTTTTATTTTCCAGTTCTTTTAAAACGCGCCCGGCCATTTCTCTTGAGCAGCTGACCATGCGGCCGATTTCCTGTCTGGATATATGCAGTTGCATACCGTCAGGGTGCGTTATTGCTTCGGGACTTTTACACAGGTCCAGTAAGGTGCGGGCAATGCGTCCTTCTACATCCATAAACGCCAGATCACGTAAATTACGGCTGGTATTTAATAATCGTGACGACAATTGTTCGCCAATCATGAATAGTATGTCATGTCCATGTTCCATAAGTTCTTTTTTCAAGACTTGACGGAATCGGTCATAGCTTATTTCAGCCAATTGACACTCGCCACGTGTTTTAACGCTGACTTTTCGTATTTCAGCCGATTTAAAAATGCCGATTTCACCGATGAATTCATTTTTATTTAAGTAAGCGAGAATCAGTTCATGCCCGCCGTCGGCGTCTTCCACGCAAACACTGACCGATCCTTTTATGATAAAATATAATCGGTCTCCTGTATCGCCAGGCCGAATAATAGTAGTCTTGGCGGGATATTTTTTGGTATGGCAAAAATGTAAAAAATGCTCCAGTGCTTCTTTATTATAGTTTTCTTGGATTTTAAGTGTCATAGCAACAATTTATTTGTTATCAGTGCTGTAGGTGATTTAACTTACAATGCAGGATTTTAACAAAAAAATCAACATTGTTGCTCTGGCAATAAGTGTTTTTATGCTACCCTATGCGTCATTTTTAACCGGGAAAAAAAATGCAAGTAACAGTTAAATGGGTCGATGGCGTGATGTTCGTCGGCGAAACCGGCAGTGGACATGCTGTAGTTATGGATGGTCCTCCAGACCACGGTGGTCGTAATATAGGCATGCGTCCGATGGAAATGCTTTTACTTGGCGTAGGCGGTTGTTCATCTTTTGATGTGGTGCATATTTTACAAAAAGGCAGAAACGATATTGTTAAATGTGTGGCTGAGGTCACCGCCGAACGGGTCGATGCAGTCCCGAGCGTATTTAGCAAGATTCATCTGCATTTTATCGTCACCGGCCATGATCTAAAGACCTCGGCTGTTGAAAGAGCGGTAAAACTATCCGCAGAGAAATATTGCTCTGCATCCATAATGCTAAGCAAAGCGGTGGAAATCACCCATGATTTTGAAGTTATCGAGGTTTAACTATTTTGAATAAATTGCAATTACACGGCTTTAACAATTTAACAAAGTCGCTCAGTTTCAATATCTATGACATCTGTTACGCACCGGCCGAACAACAGCAGGCTTATATTGAGTATATTGATGAAGCTTATAACGCCGATAAGCTGACCCAGATCCTTAAGGATGTTGCGGAAATTATTGGCGCGCAAGTTCTTAATATTGCCCGTCAGGACTATGAGCCGCAAGGCGCCAGCGTTACGATGCTGATTTCCGAGGGCGAAGCGCCGCCGCCGCCGAGCATGAACAGCCAATCGCCCGGTCCTTTGCCTGAAACGGTGTTGGCGCATCTGGATAAAAGCCACATTACGGTGCATACGTATCCTGAGAGTCATCCCGATAACGGTATCAGCACCTTTCGCGCCGATATTGACGTTTCGACCTGCGGCCGGATTTCGCCGCTGAAAGCGCTCAATTACCTGATTCACAGCTTTGAATCCGATGTGGTGACCATGGATTATAAAGTGCGCGGCTTTACCCGCGACATTTCAGGTAGAAAGCATTATATCGATCACAAAATCACCTCTATTCAGGACTACATTGCGCTGGATACGCAAGAAAGTTACCAGATGATTGATGTGAATGTGTATCAGGAAAACATTTTCCACACCAAAATGATGCTCAAGCAAACCGAGCTGGAAAACTATTTGTTCGAAAAGGAATGCGACTTGTCCGCCGAGCAAAAAGCGGAGATAGAAAGTAAGCTGCATAAGGAAGTGACCGAAATTTTTTATGGTCACAATTACCGTCAGCGTTATGAAGAAGTTAAAGCTTGATTCGGTGAGGGCGACTTTCGGTCGCCCTCAATCGTTCCGACTCGTTTAGCCGAGTTTTAATTGCCGGGCGATTAAAACAATTGGATGAAGCACTTCCAACGTTATCCCCCGTTCTCTGAGTCCCGCCGATATATGCAGGGCACAGCCGATGTTGGAGCTGACCAGATACTCTGGCCGATGTTCTAAAGCGGCTCCCAATAAATCATTTAACAACGCTTGCGCCATAAGCGGATGATCCAACATATAGCTGCCTGCCGAACCGCAGCATTGAATTGCCGCCGGCAGTGGCGTCATTTTAATATCAGGAATTTGTTGCAGCAGCTTTACCGCTCCTTGTTCTTCGCGCATGACATTTTTTAACGAGCACGGCGTATGCAGACACACCGATGCGGCCAATGGCGTCAGTTGAGTGCTGAAATCACAACCTGATTTGATTAAGAACTGGCTGATATCAACCACCTTGCCGGCAAATTCGGCCTGTTGATATTCCTGCATCTGGCTGCCGCAACCGCTGGCGATAGTCACTATCGCATCCAAGTTACTATCTGCAAAGGCGCTGCAATTGCTTGCAGCCAACTGACCGTAGGTTTGATTATCGCCGTCATGCAAATCCAACGCACCGCAACAGGTTTGCCGTTCGGGAATGGATACATTAAATCCCGCTGTAGTTAACACCTTGATCGCGGCCTTGACGGTCTCATGATCCAGCAATGAACCCATGCAGCCCACAAACAAGCCTACATTGCCCTTTACTTCGGTAGTTGCCGGATAATGCGGTGCCAACGATATTGATTCATGATAATCGGGCAACAGGCGATCGATTTTATCGAGTCTTAATAATTCGGGTAACTTTAGGAAGCGCGCCGTTTTTTGCAAAGCAGTGGTTTGATAAAGCTTTAAACCCGATTGCGCCAGACGACCGGCGGTTTTATTGTGGGACACTCTTTTGAGTAGCGACACCGCCAGCGTAGAATCCCGTTCGCCCTTTATTTGTTCACGAAAATCATTAATCAGTTGCCCATAAGGCACTACCGCAGGACAAGCCCGTTCACAGGAGCGGCATAATAGGCAGTTATCGATATGCTCGACCAGCTTTTTTGACGTTTCCAAGTGCCCGCCCGCCCAAGCTTGAATTAACGCGATGCGGCCACGGGGCGATTCGTTTTCGTTTTGGGTTTTATTGTAGGTGGGGCAGTGCGGCAAGCATAAACCGCATTTAACGCAGAGATCAGCGTCGGCTAATAAGTTATTCATGTTTTTGTGCAGCGATTGCGTCAATTATTTCCGAGTATTCATCGATCTTCGGCCGGTATAAAAATAGTCCCAGCGCCGATAGTCCGGTAAATATATATAGGGTGTTAAAACCATCGCCAAAAACAAACATGAGCAGGCCGAAAATCCCGACAACTTCAACCAACGACATCGAAACGATGATAGTCACCAGATAGCGGCTTTTTGCCTCGGCAACTGCTCCCTGCGTTGCTCTCGATTGCTGTTCCAGACGCAATTCTACCTCCCCCGTCCTTGGGGTCGTACCTCCTGCATCCATGCAGTCGTCGGCAACTGCTCCTTGCGTTGCGTGGGAGCTTGGCATGGTTTGATTCAGCCGAAGCTGAATATGCCGGATCAGGTTGGTCAGCGGAAAAGTCACAATGGCAATAACATAAAATATCGATCTAATCATTACCCGTCGGTCTTCCTGCAGCGGTTGTTGCAGTTGCTCGCCCATGACCTGACAAATGATGATATAAGCTGTCAGCATCACCAGCATCATGCCGACAATGACCCAGGGCAGGATAAGGTCAGACTGTAATTGTTCGCGTTCAACCTGGTTTCCCATGTTGTTTCCTGTAAAGTGGATTTAATTGTCTATGATACCAAACCCTGATGCCCATGGAGCTTGAATTTGTTGGTGCTGGAAATTGTTCGGTCCACAACAACATTCAATGAAATGTTAAGCTGTCGATGGCATGAAGGGCGTAATATAAAATCGAAAGGTAAAAAACAGGCTTCAAACTAAATCGTCTTTCTCTTTGATCTTAGAAAAAACAGTCGGTCCACGAAAAGCACGAAAGACACAAAATAAAGCCAGTATGCTACCCATTCATCATTTGGGCTTTTCGTGTTTTTCGCGTCTTTAGTGGACTAATTATCAGTTTTAAGTTGAGCCTTGAAATTCTTTCAATATAAAACCTTTTGACAAAATAAGACAACCGGTCGTATTATTCCGCCATGATTGAAGCCACAAAAAAACAAATAAACCGCGAAAACCTGTTAAATCAGGGTGTTGCCTTGCTTATGGAGCAGGGTTATCACGGCACCGGACTGAAAGAGATCCTGGATGCGGTGCAAATTCCAAAAGGCTCTTTTTATAATTACTTCGGCAGCAAAGAAAATTTTGGTGCGGAAGTCATCCAGCACTATATCGAACCGTTTATTAAACAATTGACCGGGCATTTGCAGCAGTCTGAAGATGACGCGCTCGGTGCATTAAAGCGTTATTTTAATGAAGGCATTGCCGATCTTGAGAAAGCTAACTTCAAAGGCGGCTGCCTGCTGGGAAATTTAATGGGTGAAATCGGCGATACCAGCGATATTTGCCAAAAATCCCTGCAATCCGCCCTTAACCGTTATCGCGATTTATTGCAGTCGGGCCTGGCCAAAGCACAGCAACAAGGCACGATAAGAACCGACAAATCGGCTGAAGACATGGCCGACCTGCTGGTGAATACCTGGCAGGGAGCTTTATTAAGGATGAAAATCGAAAAATCATCGGCACCGCTAACACAGTGTTGTCAGGATTTGTTAGGGGATTTTTTTAAAGCGAAATCTTGATCGCGCTTTAAAAATCCGCCCCATTATTTTTACAATCAACCAGGAGACACAGATGCCAAAATATATTATCGAACGCGAAATCCCAGGTGCAGGCTCATTAGCCTATCGCGAGTTACAAGACATCTCGCAGAAATCATGCGGCATTCTTAATGAAATGGGGCCCAAAATCCAGTGGGTGGAAAGCTACGTGACCGACGACAAAGTCTATTGCGTCTATATTGCACCGGATGAAGAAATGGTTAGAGAGCATGCCGAAAAAGGCGGATTTCCGGCCAACCGTATTTCCCAAATCAGATCCATGATTGACCCTACCACTGGGGAATGATCCGTTAGCCTACCCGCAGTATATCGGCCGGTCGCCTAGGTGCGGGCGACCGTCGGTTAACTTATCAAATCAGAGGTACTACGATGAAAACAAAAAATATAATAAAAGCCATCTGCTCCGTGCTGGCGTGCACAGCGCTGCTGAGCCCTTTAACGGCACAGGCGCAAATACTGGCCATGGCCAATTACGAAAGCAAGCCAGGCCAAACGCCAAGACGCGAAGGCATCGCGATAATCGATGTCGACCCGGCATCGAAAAGTTTCGGCAAAATCCTGAACGACATCCCGCTGCCGGACGATTTGGTCGCCCATCATATCTTCTATAACAAAGACCTTAGCAAAGCCTATATCACTTCGCTGGGCAACGGCGCGCTGCACGTGATGGACATGACACATGTGCCGTACCGCCCTAAAAAAATCGACATGCCAGACTGTAAAGTCGCCGAGGACGTGGTGTTCTCCAAGGACAATAAAACTTGGTTTATGACCTGCATGGGCTCCAGCAACGTGATCGTCGGCGATGCGCAAACCGACAAACAGATCAAAGTGATTGCAGCGAACGAAAAAGACGCGTTCGTCCGTTATCCGCACGGCATCACCCTCAATGACGACATCGACCGCATCATCATTACCAGCACGGTCAGCCCGGATTTGAAAGACGCCGGCGAAACCGTCACTGTCATCGAAGCGTCCACCGGCAAAGTGTTGTCCAGCCATAAACTGACCGACAAACCGTCCCCGTCCGGCGTATCCCCGGTCGAAGCGGTCTTCCTGCCCGGTTCGTACCCTCCGCTGGCTTACATCAACACGATGTTCGGCGGCGAAGTGTGGACCGGCACCTGGAACGCGGCCGACAAAAACTTCGATTTTCAGCAAGTGTTTGATTTCAATTCGGTCAAGCAAGGCGTACCGCTGGAAATCTATTTCAACGACGAAAACGACCGTATGTACATCACCACCGCGAATCCCGGTTATTTCAACATCTTCGACATCACTGACAAGCAAAAGCCGTCGTTGATCAAAGCGATCCCGACCGCGGGCGGCGCGCATCATGTCGTGATCACCCCGGACGAGCATTACGCAATCGTGCAAAACAGCTTTATAAACCTGCCGGACATGAGCGACGGTTCGATCACTGTCGTCGATTTGAAAAAGCTGGAAGTTAAAGCGACTATCGATACGTTCAAGAAGCAGGGGCTTAATCCTAACTGCATTATCATGATGCCGAAGTGGCATCATGATACCGCGCATTAGAATACGTTGCGGTTTTTTGGTAGGGCGCGCTGCGCGCGCCTTGCATTCACCACTAAGGGTACGGAGAGTACGGAGTTTTTCTTGTTTTTTTGAGGCAAAAAAGAGGCGGTATATAATCCAGATAGGGATGATATACAGTTAAATATTGCGGATTAGCGACTGAGTTTATTGTCTAATATTTCGTAATCTGGGATGATGTACTGAAACTATATAATCATTAGTTAGCACCTAAACACAAGAAGGAGAAAAGCCATGGAAATAGAAATTATTGAGTAGAGTACGGGCAAAGTTATTGCTCGCTACAAAATCAATCAAGGAAGCCTGAATTCTGAAGTAACCGAAGAAGAGTATTTTTCTGAGGCATGGCAGTGCGCAGTGGAAGATAAGATCGTTGAATATAATGAAAAGCAAAAATACAGTTTTCGGATTGCTGAATAGCTCGCTGTGTGCTTTTACAGCCGTGCTAACAAACGCATAAACACGGACCACAAAAAGCTGTGCGGCGCTCCGCCTTTTGTGTCCGGTTATGCTCATCGTTATATGCAATTTAGGAGAAAAAAATGGAACTCGATGTGTTCATAAAGGAGGCGTTGGTTCAAATATCCAATGGAATCAAGTCTGCCAATGAAGAATTAGCACCAAATCGAAAAAAAGACGATGGAACGGATTTGCCTAAGCTTTATTTGCTTTCCCCTGGAAAAAGCCAGGATCAGGGGAATGGTATTCATTTCGACGTTGCAATAACATCTCGAATGGAGGATGAGGGAAAAGGTGGTGCCAAGGTTAAACTGGCGGTCGTAGAAGTTGATCTTGGTGGAAAAATTAAAACGGCTGAGGAGGCCGTTTCACGAATCCAGTTTTCGGTATCTGTAAATCAATGGCACGGATAGGGCCGTAGGATGCGGTGACGATAGGAACAGCATTGCTCGCGAAAGATGCGCTGCACTGCGTTCACACATCCTATGCTATTTTTCCCGCTTCCTGCTTGGGAACTCTGTCCCGGAAGCTTAGCTTCTCACAGCCCTCAATTAGAAAGCGTAACGTGAAGCGGCGTTGAAGCTTGCCTGTGATCCTAAGGATTCAGTTTTCGCTTCTCAACTAAACATTGCGCGAGTCCAGGCGTTTCAGTCCAGCCGCACTGGCCGGAAGATTGCCTTTCGCAAGCCGCCGTCTTGTAACAGGCATACTCCTCCCGATACTCGCAGGTCGTTGCGATGCCTTCGCCGGACGCCTCGACGCAGAGCTGTCCGCTGCATCCTGAGACGATGCATCCACCCAGGGGAAGAATATTATTCGTGGCAAACCTGTTATCCTTGGTTAATGTAAAGGTGCCGGTATAATCGCCACCGTTAATACTGTATTCGTAACTTCCGGCTGCCAAGTCATAAACGGACAAAGGAATATTTTTATCAAAAGCGCTTACATTAGCCGTACAGATAAAAGTGTTCGGTGGCACATCAGGGTTTTCGGCATGGACAGTAACTTCAAAGCGATTAGCAATAAGTCTTTGATTAATTTGTCCTAAAGTAAGGCAGCCTCCTATCCAACCTTTAACGTTTAAAAACACCTGGATGGGAAAAGAATCCGTGACGATGAGTTTAACTTCCGTTATCGGGGCTTTTTGCAATGGGTATCGATTTGCTGTTTTAAAACTCAGCAGCTCCCAGATGCCTTGTTCGTTATTTTTAAATACCGCACTCAGGAAATTTCCAGGTTGATCAGACGTATCAATGCGTGGAATCGTCAGGATTCTGTTCTGGTAAGTCGGATAGCTGTCGTTAGAATTGTTATCAATCGATTCCGCAAAGGAGGAACCGATTGATAACAAAACGGCCGCTATTGCTAAGTAAAAAATATTGAGTAAACGCATTGAAATTCTCCTTGTTAAAATTGAAAAAAGTGGAGAGAAAATGGATGGGTTGAGTTTTTTGTCTTTGCGGCTGAGTATACTCGTTACCATTTACAAATGCCGATGTTTTTCACGCTGGTTCCCAAGCTGGAACTCTCGTCGTTATACACAAGTCTATAAAAGCACGTCATTCCGGCAGGGATTGCCGGAATCCAGAGCACAGGGATGTGAATGCTCGTCATTAGGCAATTCCCGCGTTGCATGACTTACTGCCAGCTTGGACATTGCCCATTCATGGCTTCTGGATCCCGGCAATCCCTGCCGGGATGACGTTGTCACCCAGACACTTGTGTATAACGACGAGAGCTGGAGCTTGGGAACCAGAAAAATGATGGGAGTGGATTGGGCGACTGGACCCACCCAGATTCTCGCAATTACTTCTGCAACAACGTCAGCGAATCCGAGCCGTTTTACTTGTTACTCGCAACCGTCATCATATGGCGCTGCTTAATGGCCTGCGCCAATTGATGCACAGCCATCGCATACTTATCGCTGTTATTGTATTTCTTGATCACTTTAAAATTGGGATGAACGTGCCAGTATTCACTACCTTTATTCAAGCTCAGCTCAATAGTCGATCCGTTGCTGAAGCTTTTGGTTTGATTGGCTACCGGCATACTGTTTTGCCAGCCATTACGCGAGAAATAATGCGCTACGCTGCCGATCGCATCGCACTGGTCCCACAGGTTGCGATGCCCGTCGTTGTTGAAATCGACCGCCAAGGTGCGGAAACTGCTGGGCATGAATTGACCGAGGCCCATTGCCCCGGCCCACGAGCCGACCGGTTGCAGCGGATCGTAGTCTTCCTCGCGGGTCATCAATAAGAAGTTTTCCAGTTCCGCAGTAAAAAACTTGGCGCGCCGCTGGGTATCGAATGCCAATGTCGTCAGCGCATCGAGAATACGCGTTTTGCCGACATTGCGGCCGAAGAAAGTTTCCACACCGATAATCGCAACGATATATTCCGGGTCAACACCGTAAGCGGCGCTGGCTTTTTGGATGGTATCGGCATTGTTGCTCCAAAACACGGCGCCATTATTGATATGCGCTTCGGTAAGAAATTGCTGGCGGTAGCGCGTCCAGCCTCCGACCTTGGGCACGCCGGGTTTAGGGCCCTGGTATGGCGGCGGGTTTTCCAGGCGAATCACATAATCCAGGCGCTTGGCTTGGGCGAACAGGCTGTTTAAAAAGCTTTCCGAAAATTTGTGTTCCTGCACCATATGCCGGATAAAGTTTTTTACCGGCAGCCTGTTGCTGTAAGTCCCTGTCGTTAAGTCCTGAGTTTGATATTCAGGGACATTATTAGAAATATGATCGGGGATAGCGGTGCTGTTTTGATAGGGTGCGTCGGTCTTGACTGCCGGATTGTTCGCGCATCCGGCAAGGGCCAGTGTTAAAGCCAGTTTTAATAAGCGTTTATAGCTTGTGTTGTTCACTGTTATCTCTTTAGTTAAATATATTCATCTAGGGAATTGTTCTTTATTACGAGCTTTACTTCATTTTTATCTTTAAGCCGGCACTGCAAAAAAATACGTGGTCGCAATGCTGGCCCATTAATTGGGCGGCTTTGCCTGACAGGTCGACAAATTGTCGGGCCAGGCGGTTGTCGGGAATGATGCTCAACCCGACTTCGTTATGCACTAATACGATGTCGCAAGATAACTGTAGCACTGCCTCCAGTTCTTGCAAAATTTCCGTTTCGGGAATTTGGTGATAAAGCTGGTTGTTCAGCCACATCGATACGCATTCAACCAATACCGGTCCTTGGCATTTTTGCAATACATCGAACAGTTTAACGGGTTCTTCGATAGTGACAAATAAATCTTGGCGGCGTTGTTGATGAATCAGGATTCGCGCCCGCATCTCGTCATCAAAGAACTCGGTAGTCGCCAGATAATAAGGCTTGGCGGCTGGCGCTTGCTCTAAAATATAGGCCTCCGCCAGCCGGGACTTGCCGCTTTTGATGCCGCCTATGAACAGTGTTTTCATCACAGCAAGGCTCCGGCTGTCAAAAGACTTAGAACGATCAGATTAATGCCTGTTTTCATTTGCAATGCTTGGGCTAAAGTAGATTGATCGACCGGGTTGATCGGCAAGCCCAGCGTCGGTTTATGTTTGATTTTGCCGTGATAACTGGCATCGCCGCCCAGCGCAACGCCCAAGGCGCCAGCCATTGCCGCGATGGGGTAACCGGCATTGGGGCTTTCCAGTTTATTGCCATCCCGCAATAAGCATTGCCAGGCGCGTTGTTTGTCTTCTGCCAATAACACAATCAGCAACGCGGTCAGCCGTGCAGGAATGTAATTGGCAATATCATCCACTATCGCCGCCGTTTTGCCGAAATAAAAATAGCGCCCGGTTTTATAGGCAATCATCGAATCCATGGTGTTGATGGCTTTATAAACCGCAATCCCCGGCAATCCGAGCAACAGTAGGTAAAACAGCGGCGCGATCACGCCGTCGCTGAGATTTTCCGCCCAGGTTTCCAATCCGGCTTTATAGATTTCGGTTTCGGTCATGTTTTGGGTGTCGCGGCTGACCAGATAGCTTAAGGCCTGCTTGGGTTGCTCGGCAGTCAACAATGCGGCGACGCTTTCATGCAGCATATTCATCGCCAGGCCGGTGGAAGCAAACATCGCCAAAACTATCAGCGACAGCCGGCTTGGCAAAAGGCCGCACAGATAAACCAGGGTGACGCTGATCAATAAAGCCAGCGTAATTAAGCCAATCACCAATAATGCGCCGGGAAAAATGTGGTTGTCATAAAACCGCCGTTCAAACGCAGAGATAAAGTCCCCCATTAGCACCACCGGATGTTTGCAGGGAAATTCGCCAAAAAGCATATCGAAAAGATAGGCAAAAGCCGCTAATTCAAAAAACATCAGCTCGCCTGTAGCGCTTGCAAAATGGCGGTAATATCCAGATTTTCCGCGACCATATCGGCAAAGCCCTGAATTTCGGCCTCGCGATAATCGGCATAGGTATAGCCCCGATACTGCGGATTGATGGCTTTAAAATAACCGGTGCGAAACGCCTCATGATCGAACACACCATGCACATGGGTCCCGGAGCTTTGATTGCTCTGACAATACAGCGGGTACTTGTCCATACGGCCGCAATGGATTTCATAGCCGATGATGCCGGTGTATGAAAATAGCTGATACTGCCCACGTGCAAGGATTTTAGGGCTTTGATAAAGCACCTCATCGTCAATAAAACCAAGGCCTGTTTCGACAATGGCGATTTCATGTTCAATCGCATCGGGATCGTGCAAAGTCCGGCACAGCATTTGATAGCCACCGCAGATGCCGAACACCGGCTTGTTGAATTGCAAAATCTGCTCGAACAAGCCCTGATTTTTCAGCCATTGCAAATCGTGAATCACGGTTTTGCTGCCCGGCAGCAGCACCATATCGAAGCTTTCCAGTGGGCGGTAGGCGTGGATCAATTCGACATAAAGCTCGGGATCGGCCATCAACACATCGAGATCGTTATAATTGCTCAGGCCCGGATAGGCGATTACCGCGATGCGGATTTTGGCTTCGTCCAGGCGTTGCTGGTAATTGCGTAGCGACTGGGAGTCTTCCATGTCGATATTCAACGGTTTAAACGGCAGCACACCTAAAACCGGCACGCCGAAGCGCTCGGCGATGATTTTTTCGCCTTCGTCGAAGAAACGCCGGTCGCCGCGAAATTTATTGATCACCACGCCGATCAGATTGCTACGCATAACCGGGTCCATCAGCTCCAGCGTACCGTAAATCGACGCAAACACGCCGCCGCGCTCAATGTCCGCGACCAGGATATTTTTGGTATTAAAGCTATTGGCGACAAAGGTATTGGACAAATCCTTGTTCAGCAAATTCAACTCGACCGGCGAGCCCGCGCCTTCCGCAACCACCAGGTCATAGTCCTGCTGTAACAATGAAAAGGCCTGCTTGACCTGCTGTTTCAAGTTGTCGATTTCAGCATAATAAGCCGCAATCGACTGGTTTTGATAAACAAGCCCGTTAACAATCACCTGCACCGAACCGTTGCCGTGCGATTTAAGCAGCACCGGGTTGAACAGGTAGCTCGGCTCGACGCGCGCGGCTTCCGCTTGCAGACATTGCGCCCTGGAAATCTCCCGGCCTTCTTTGGTAACCGCAGAATTATTGGACACATTTTGCGCTTTAAATGGCGCGACTTTCAAGCCTTGATCGGCAAAAATCCGGCACAAGGCCATGACCAGCGTAGTTTTTCCGGCATCTGAACTGGTGCCGAATACGGCTAATGGTTTCATTGATAGTTTTGTTAAATGAGAAGAGCTTTGCACCACGAAGACACGAAGGACACGAAGAAAAAAATATAAAACTTCGTGCTCTTCGTGTCTTCGTGGTGAATTTTTTTATTTTTTAACGTTTTTAAAACTGTGAGCAAGTTGGGCAATTGCTCGCTCATCCTTGACCGCAAAACGCACATGGCTTTTATCCAGGCCTTCGAAATTGTCGCAGACGCGGATTAATATACGCGACGCTTCCAATTGCCCTTGCAACTGATAGCCATCGCCGCTGGCCAATCGTGCCAGCAAAAAATTAGCCTGCCCCGGATAAATCTTATCGAACAAACCGGAATCATGCAGCGCTTGATACAGTAAACCGCGTAAATGCGCGGTCTGCTGACGGGTCTGTTCGATGAATGCGGTATTTGCCAATGCCTGCTGCATATAAGTCATATCCAGGCTGGACAACTTCCATGCCGGTTCAAAGCGATGCAGTTCCTTGATCGCCGCTGTCGCCGCCAGAATGAAGCCGATGCGGATACCGGCGCAGCCGTAAAACTTGCTTAACGATTTGATTACATAAAGTTTATCGTAATGCGCTATGTGTTCTGTAACCGAGTCTGCTTGGCAGAAATCCAGGAACGACTCATCGATGATGATCGTGCAATCCGCGGCCTGCCATTTTGCCAACAACTCCTGCATCTCATAAAGCTGTCCGTCCGGCGTGGACGGATTAACAAAAATCACCGTGCTGTGTTCGGGAATATCCGACACTAACCGGTCGAACCGATTGACGTTATGCACAGTACAACCCAGCTCCCCGGCAATATGCGCATATTCGCCATACAAAGGCGCATATAAAGCCAAATCTTTCGGTTGCAAGCTGCGCAACAGGGCGAAGATCGCAGCACTCGCGCCATTATATAGTTCAATATCAACGCCCGAAGGAATCGGATAGCGCTGCCTGATCGCCTGTTTTAACAAGCCGTAATCAGGGTCGGCATACGGTGTAAGCTGAACATTTTGTAAACAGCTCAAGTCGACCGCTTGCACCGGGTTAATGTTGGCCGAAAAATCCAGCACTTGTTCCGGCAGGCAGCCGAGCCGCCGGGCGAACTGATAAATATTACCGCCGTGGTTCATTATAAATTGATGTATTCGATATAAAGATAATCGTCAGCCCGGCGCATTTTATGCACAGAGCCGGAGTCAATCCGCAATTGAAACGAATTGGCTAAAGGCAAGTTCAATGCACGCGCCAGCAAGGCTCGAATAACGCCCGCATGGGTTATCACCAAAACCTGCTCTGCTTCTGTGGCTAGTAAATCCTGCCAAAAGCTGTCTGCACGCCGATATAAATCTTCAAAATTTTCGCCGTTTGGGGGAGCTGCGCTAACGAAGTTATTCATCCAATGCTGCAAAACATCGGCCTCAATGTCGTCAAAGCGCTTGCCTTCCCAATCGCCGAAATCAAGCTCCTGCAAACGCTGATCGGTGGTCACCGTATCTGAAAAAGTCTCCGCTAATTGCAGGCAGCGGGTTAGCGGACTGCTGTAAACTTTGCAGTCTTCAGCAAACTCGGGCAGCTTGTCATGCAGAGCCGCCATTTCGTCGGGAAAACTATCCGCCAAGGCCACATTGCTTTGACCGTAACACAGGCCCGGATCGGTAGCCGTTTGGGTGTGGCGAATTAAATAAATATCCATAAGGCACTCACGCTTAAGTAAAAAACAGTTTCGGCAACTTGCTGGCTTGCGCCCAAGCAATCGCCGGTATAGCCGTCGATACGGCGGTAAAAATAATGCCCCAGAACTAGGGTCGCAAGCAGCACAGGAATGATTGCCAGCACAGATAAAGTCGGCAGCAATGCCAACGGCAATAACGCGGCGGCAGCGGCAAAAGCCAGCTCCCGGAGATTGGGCTTATAAACTGCTCCGGATGCTTTGCTGTCATTTCCGCGTGCGTATTCATAACGCTGCATCAGCAACAACGGCGACAAACGGCTGATGCTGTGCCCGGCCATTAAGATTAAAGGCACGGCGGCGGCAGGGATTGCGCTTAGCACGCTGATTTTCAGTAACAGCAACAATAATAGCCCTAGAAATCCGTAAACTCCGGTATGGGAATCTTTCATGATTTCCAGAATGCGCTGTTTATTCATGCCGCCGCCGAAGCCGTCGCAGACATCGGCAAAGCCGTCTTCATGTAATGCGCCGGTCATCAAAATACCGGCGATTAGCGCCAGGATCACAGCCGTAGTCTGCGGCCAAACTAAATCCGCCAAGTAAAAGCTTAATGCCGCGACGCCGCCAACCAGCCAACCGATCAACGGCAAGTAGACGGCCGCATAAGGCAACTGCTTGAAGTCCAAGGCTTGAGGATGAGGTAAGTGGTCGCATCGGTTCCCTACCGCTTGCGACACTTCCGCCATCCCTGGCAGTCGGGTGTAGAAACTGAGGGCTAACAGGAATAGTTTTAGATGGGACATGATGCTGGGTATGTTCCATCTATCCAATTCAATTTGAGCGGTTTCGAGCTGTTGATCTTCATTTGTATTTTTTCATAACCGTTTTATGACTTACTGTATTTAGCTCAACTGCTTTATAGGCTTGCCATTTTTTTTGCGTTTCTTCACGCCAGAAACCGTGAATCTTTCTCTTTTAATCCTTCACCTGATTTTTTAATGGTCAACTCCGGCCTCAGCGAATGTAGCCATCTCGTTCAAAAACGCCACAGCCGATTGCAGCAGCGGATAGGCCAGGGCAATACCGGAACCTTCGCCCAAGCGCAATTCCAGGTTCAGCAAGGGCTTTGCGTTGAACTGGTTCAATAAAGCCTGATGGCCCTGTTCGCTGGAAATATGGCTGAATACGCAATAATCCAGCACATGAGGATAGAGCTTGCTGGCAACCAGCAGCGCGGTGCCGGCAATGAAGCCGTCGACTAAAATAAGCATTCCGAGTTCGGCGGCTTTAAGATAAGCCCCCACCATCATTGCGATTTCAAAACCGCCGAAAGTGGCCAGTACGTCTAAAGGTTCTGTTACATCTTTATGCTTATTTAACGCTCGCTGCAATACGATTACTTTATGTTGCAGCTGCCCATTGTTTAATCCGGTGCCGCGACCTACGCAGCGCACCAAGGACAGGCCGGTTAAGCGATGCATCATCACTGCTGCGGATGAAGTATTACCGATACCCATTTCACCAAAGCCGATGCAGTTACAGCCGCTTTGATGTTGCCGCAAAACCTGATCCGCTCCAGCCTGCAAGGCTTTGGCGCATTCCTCGGCTGTCATTGCAGGCTGGGTCAAAAAATTTTGGGTGCCTTTGCCGATCTTTGCATCAATCAGTTTAGTGTGACTGTTCAAGTCGGCGTTGACGCCGGCATCGACAATCAATAATTCTATGTCGTGTTGGCGAGTAAGAACGCTGATCGCTGCGCCACCGGTCAAAAAGTTGGCGACCATTTGCGCGGTAACGGTTTGCGGGTAAGCGCTGACTCCGGCTTCAACAATGCCATGATCGCCGGCAAAAATGAGCATGCATGGTTTGTTTAAACTCGGGGTCAGGCTGTTCTGGCACAGCCCGACATGTAACGCCAGCGATTCCAATTGACCCAAAGAACCCCGCGGCTTGGTTTTTTGGTCGATTTTAGCCTGTAAAGCGGAACGCAATGTTGAATTGAGCGGAGAGATGGCAAAATTTAGCGGCACGGTGTATTCCAAACGTTTTCAAATAATAGGTCTTTAAGGTCTTTACGATCGGCCCAGTGCTCTTGTTCCAGCATCGGTTTGTCGTAGAACTTGTCCACATGGCCGAGACATAAAACCGCAAACGGCTGACTGTCTTCGGGCATTTTTAACAGGGTTTTCAAGGCTTCGGGTTCGAACATCGATACCCAGCCCAAGCCGATGCCTTCCGCCCGTGCCGCCAGCCACATATTTTGTATTGCGCAGGCCAGGGAGGCCAGATCCATTTCCGGCAAGGTGCGACGGCCGAATATATAGTGTTCCCGCTGTTCGCACAAGGCCGCAACCAGCACTTCCGGGCATTCCAGTATGCCTTCCACTTTCAGCCTCATGAACTCGTCTTCGCGTTCGTTTAAAGCTTTGGCGGTATGGATACGTTCCTGTTCGACCTGTGCATGTATGGCTTCGCGAAGCTTCGGACAGCTGATGCGCATAAACCGCCAGGGCTGCATAAAACCGACGCTGGGCGCATGATGCGCGGCATTCAGCAGGCGGAGCAACAGCTCGGGATCGATAGGATCGGGTAAAAAATGGCGCATATCGCGACGCTCATAAATAGCCCGATAGACGGCTGCGCATTCCGCGTCAGAGTATCGGTTTTGATTATTTTGCGGTAGGTGCATCGCACTCAATTGTCATCGTGGGTGAAGCAATAAGGAAAATTGAATAAGTTTCGGCAGCATGTAAATAATGTTACGCCTCAATCCTGGGCTGTCCATTGGGGGTTCCATACAATCTCCCATAGATGCTGGTCAGGGTCCTGGAAGTAACCGGCGTAGCCGCCCCAAAAAGTGTCGTGGGCAGGCTTCACAATAACGGCTCCTGCATGTTCCGCCTGCGCCATAACTGCGTTAACTTCCGCTTTTGACGAGACGTTATGTCCCAGTGTAAATTCAGTAGGGCTTGCACTGCTTAGAGGAAGGCCTGAGTCGTGAGAAATGCTTTTGCGCGGCCAAACGGCCAGCTTCAGACCGGCCTGTAAGTCAAAAAAGGCCACCGCTCCCTGTTCGAATTCCTTACCGATAATGCCTTCCGTCATCAAACCAAGGCCATCACGATAGAAACGAAGCGATATCTCGATATCGTCCACGCCTATGGTAATGACAGTAATTCTAGGTTTCATGAGCATCTCTATGAGGTCTAAACATTATACGGATGAGCCGCTTCAAAACCATGCACTTTGGCTTTGGTCGTAAAAACCGGCGGGGTCCAGCTATCTTGTTTTTGTCCGGCCAGAAATTCCGCCAGCCATAAGGCCTGGTTGCGTATCGGCAAAATGAAGGCGTAAAGCTTCCCGTTCGGCAACTCGGCGACATCGCCCAGCGCGTAAATGGACTCGTCACTGGTCTGCATCTGCTGGCTGACCTTGATGCCGCGGCCTACTTCCAGGCCTGCATGTTCCGCCAATTCGGTACGCGGTTTAAATCCGCAGGCGACTATCAGTCCGTCAAACTCGGCGGTCACGTCGGTTCTTACGCAGACCTTGTCTTCCTCTTTGATAAATTCCTTTACCGCTTGATTTAACAACACCTTAACGCTGGCGTCTTGCAACACTTTAAGTAATAAAGCCGAATCTTCGGCTACCAGTTGACGCTCCATTAATCGATCCATCGCATGAAACAGGGTGACATTATCGCCTGCCACCGCTAAATCGGACGCCACTTCGCAACCGATTAAACCGCCTCCGACCATCGCCCAGTTAGGCCGTTGGTTCTGACTTAACAGCTCCTGCCGAAATTTACGCAGCGCTTTCAAATCGACCAGACTGTTCAAGCAAAAAAACAGCTTTTCGTACGGTCTGAACGGCGGCGGAATGAACGCGGAAGATCCCTGTGCAAGTATCAATTTATCGTACTGCAGCTCTTTTTCCTGACAGGAACCATTGATGGCAATGGATTTATCGGCGCGATTAATAGCCGTTACTTCCGCCCCGCACAGCACATTGATATTATTTTCGCGTAGTCTGTCAAAGGGCTTCAGGATGATCGATTGCTCAATATCGGTCTTGGTAAAACCACGAGACAGTAACGGCCGCGAATAATAGCCGTCATGCTCCCTGGTCACCAGCGTAACCTCGTCCTCATCGCTTGATAACGCGCGGTACTTCTCGGCAAAGCTGACTCCGGCTACGCCTGAGCCGATTATAACAATATGCATACTTTTCCCCGGTAAGGATTGATTAGCCCAGCAAATCGTATTCGCTTTTTTCTACGCCGCATTCGGGGCAACGCCAATCATCAGGGATGTCTTTCCATAAAGTGCCTGGTGCAATACCGGAATCAGGATCGCCTTCCGCTTCATCGTAAATGTGACCGCAAACGCCGCACTGGTATTTTTTGTAATCAGGCATGATTATTCCTTGGTTAATGTTTAAAGAACGGCTGACTTTAACAGGTCTATGTTAATTTTCAATCCGAATCTACGGCTTTCAATCTATACAACGCCGAAATATCCTCATCGCCGTAACCTTCAGCCATTAACCGCTCGTAATCTGCAATCGTCATATCGACCAGCGTGCTCGATGCGCCGGTTTGTTTCGCCATGCTTTGGCAGATAAGCAGGTCTTTATGGTGCAATGCAAGTTTAAAGCCCGGAGCGAAGATACCTTGGGTCATCGTGGAACCGCGATGCTGTAAAAACCAATTGCCGGATGCACCGCCGGAGATCACTTCGATCACTTTCTCCATCGGCAAACCCTGAGCTTGCGCGAAAGCCAGCGCTTCAGTCACCGCCTGATTGATGCCCGCGCCCATGATTTGGTTAACCGCCTTGGTGGCTTGGCCCGAGCCGGTTGCGCCCATGTGCATAATGCAACGGGTCATGGTTTCCAGTACCGGGCGGGCTTTTTCCAGTACTGCCGAACTACCGCCGACCATCATCGCCAGCGTGCCGTTTTTAGCGCCCTCAACGCCGCCGGATACCGGCGCATCGAGAAAAGCCGCATGTTTTTGGGCCAAGATAGCGGCCGCTTGTTTGGCGGTATCGCTGCTGACCGTAGACATATCGACGACAATTGTGCCGGGCTTTATGGTATTGGCTATCGCCTCAACCATTGCCAGCACATCCTGGTCGGCCGATACGCAAATCAGCACGATATTGACGTTTGCCGCGAGGTCTTCCGGCTGGTCGAACGCGATGACACCCAATTCTTCGGCCAAGCTTTGCGTCTTTGCTGCGGTGCGGTTATAAACGCCGGTTAAGTACCCGGCCTTAGCGATATTCCTGGCCATGCCGATGCCCATCGCACCTAAGCCGATCATGCCTGCTTTCATAGTATTTCTCCAAGGTTGTATACGCCTAAAAAATCAGTGGAAGTATATGGAAACCGTTCGTGCTGAGCTTGTCGAAGCATGGGCGGTTTTCACTCCACCCTATTTGGATGCTCAACTGATTTTTTAGGTTAAAACTATTAGTTTAACCGACTCGTATTACTTGGGGCAGCCTTCCATTTTATAAATAGCATAACCGTTCTTGTCGATGTCGGCTCTGATGGCTGCCGGGGCTTCGACGCTATGATAGAAGAAGCAATTCTCAGGGGTAACGATAGCATCTTCCAGACCAATGCCGGTTAGCCATTGTTTGGCGTAGGCTATCGCTTTTTGCTGGTCCTGTTCGTCTAATACGACATTAAAATGCAGTTTCTTGCCTTGAGCGGTTTTTGCGTAGGTGTCGAATACATGTGAGATGGGCATCGGTTTTCTCCCTTGTTACTGAATCGGGTAGCGTGCTCACGTAACTTTGAATAAAGCATTGAGCTAAGAAAAGATACTATTTTGCTACCAAATAGTGCTGACAGGATACTGAGCAATTAACTTATCCGATGTCAGAATAGTCAAACCATGTTCTATTGCTTGGCATACCAGCATCTTATCGAAAGGATCTCTGTGATGGTTAGGTAGATGGCTCAGATGGTAAACAGACTTGTCGTCGAGAGATAGAATTTCAATGAAATGTTGATTGCATTGCTGGCTGATAAAATATTCCGGCTCACTGGGCAAAGGCGGTTTTCCCAACTGATATTTTACAACGATTTACCAGATCGATACGCTGCTTAGATAAACGGAATTGTCGGTGTTTTGGAACAGTGTCTTTGCTTGATCGCTTAAAGCCTGATCATCGTTGTCAACCATAAAAAAGCACAGGTATCCAACAGCAGTTTCATTTACTTGCCTTCAAAAGCATCAAGGACTTCATCCTGCAACGGCTCAAAGAAACTGTCCGGCGTTTGGAAAATCTCTTTTGCCAAACCGATAGGGCGCTGTTTAGGTAAAGCATTGGCTTCATGCTTCAAGCCCAAGCGGAAATAATGTATCAGATCATAGACTTCGGCTAGTTTCTCGCTGGGAATTTGTTTGATTTCATTGATGATTTGTTCTTGCAGCATGATAGCCTCGCGTAGCATTTTTCAAGTATCACAAAAGCTTAACCAACGTAGCAATAACAGCCGCTTGAGCGATTAATGACCCTGCCATCCATTTAATAAGATCGACCTTAAGATCGGACGTTACCTTGTCTATTTTCGCTTCCAAACGCAATTCCATTTCCCGCAGGTCTCGGGCGCTGACCAAGTCGGTTTCGCCTTGCGCGGTTTTAAAAGCATCGGAAACCGCTTCGGCTTGCTTGGCCTCAAAGCCGGCAGCAATGAGCTTGCTGATGAATTGGTGAGTGTCGAATGTTATAACAGCCATACAAGCTTCCTGAAATGGTGATGTGTTTGGTGTAGGTAAATCTACATTTAATGGATGGTGTACGCAACCTGTTCCGTCTATATAACACTGTGCCATAGGAGCCGATGAGTTCATGAATCACGTGACCCGTATCGTAAGCGGCTTATGGGACTGAAAATTCAGCAAGTTTCCGGCAATCTTTCGGCAAACGCCATCCCGCATTTTTATAAGGTCTATCCTGATTCAACAACTCGCAACTATATATTCGGTAAATTCCGTTGCGATGAAAACGCTTCAAACCCACTCCGCCTCAATCCCATTATCTTCGCACCATTCCCCGGCCAGACGCGCCAGTTCCTGCTGCTCGAACGCGTACCAAGCATCGCTTAAATCGGTGTGATCGTGCAAAGTGTCCTTGAACTGACGGAACGGTTTGCGGCGGTTAAGCGCGTCCCTGAGCTTATCCGCCTGCTTAGTCTCGCCGAGGCTGTCAACGAAGTCTTCCATGATTTGGAAAGATTCATGGGAGGCCAAGGGATCGATCTGGCGATAACGCGGATTGTCTTCCAAGTCTTCCGGCAGGTCGCCTTCGTCGATACCTTCGGTGCTGAGCAGGATGTCGCCGGTCTCGGTGTCCAGGTAAAAGCCGCCTTCCACCATGTCGAAACGTGTGGTCAGGGCTTGGATAATGTCGTCAAGATTGATTTTTAGGGAAGTCATGAGGTTTCCACTTTCTTTCAATTTGAGTTTTGTTGATTACGCTCAGCAAGCGGTTTAAGGCTAAACCGACGGGTGTCGCTCAACATACTCCAGGGCCGCTTTCGCTAGCAGGCCGGAACGGGTGTCTCCGAAACGGGTTGCTGCTTGATCGATTGCAGTCAAAACCCGCTCCGGCAGGGTAATATTTACGCGTTTGGCTTTGCCGGACAGCTTGGACAAATCCACTTCCACAACGGCCCAAATCCAGCCGGCAAACTCGGGGTCTGCTTGATGCTTGGCAATGGGCGCGGCTTCCGGAATAGGTTTACCATCCTCGATAACCGATTCCATCCATAATTCGATAGCTTCCTTGGCGTTGACGATTGCCTCGTCCAAGCTATCGCCCGCCGAAAAGCAGCCCGGTAGGTCGGGTACAACGACTCCATACGCATGGGTTTCATCGCCTGATTCAATTGCAATTGGGTATCTCATTTCAAATCCGCCTGTTTCAATAGTTTGTTCACCAGTCTAATCTTAATTTTCAAGCATGTTTTGATTTCCCCTCACCCAACCCTCTCCCTTTGGAGAGGGCTTTGCATTGCTTAATCGTTCTAGCGCAAGACCTGAAAAACAAGCGCTCTCCTATTTCTCCAAATAAGTATAAGACGTCAGCCCCGCAACCAGCTCCTGCTCATATTCCTGCCGCTGTTGCTCACTCAGATCGCTGTTAGCCAGTTTTTCCCGGTAGGCGGTTTTCAAATCTTCACTATTAATATGTACATAATCGAGCAATTCAGAGACATGTTCGCCTTCATGCAGATCATTGAAATGGTAGCCCTGGTCATTGAGTTCTATGTTAATCGAATGGGTGTCGCCAAACAGGTTGTGCATGTCGCCTAAGATTTCCTGGTACGCGCCGACCATAAAAAAGCCGATCAGGTACGGCTCATTACTGTCGATTTGATGCACCGGCAGGGTTTTTTCAATATTCTGCCCGTCGATATATTGATCGATGCGGCCATCGGAATCGCAGGTTAAATCCTGGATAACGGCGCGGTGCGTAGGTTGCTCGTCCAATCGGTGAATCGGCATGATCGGAAAGATTTGATCGATGCCCCAGATGTCGGGCATGGACTGGAACAGCGAGAAATTACAAAACACCTTGTCGGCCAATTTCTCGTTCAGCTCCTGCAAGATGGCGTCCTCGCTTTGATTATTGGGATTCAGTTTGGCCTGGAGCTGGCGGCACAGCAGCGCATAATTGTTCTCCGCTTCGGCCAGTCCGGTAATGCTGAGTTTGTCCTGGGTGAACTGGGCTCGGGCTTCGGATAAATCGAATTGCGCATCGTGAAAATGCTCGACCAGGTTGTGCGGCTCCGGTAGGGCTTGCAGTTCGGCATGGTTGGTGTAAACCGATTCGATATCGGTCACGTTGGTGATTAGCACCGCGTGATGAGCGGTCAGCGCGCGGCCCGATTCGGTGATGATGTCCGGCTGCGATACCTGTTTTTCGGCGCAAATATCGGCAAAACTGCGCACGATATTCTGCGCGTATTCATCCAGGCTGTAGTTGATTGACGATTCGCGCCGCGAATGGCTGCCGTCGTAATCCACGCCCAGCCCGCCGCCGGCATCGACGACTTTGATCCCTGCACCCAAACGATGCAGTTCAACATAAAACTGTCCGGCTTCTTTCAAGGCTATTTTGATGTCGTGAATGTTGGCGATTTGCGAACCCATGTGAAAGTGCATCAGTTTCAAGGTATCCAGCAAACCGGCCTGCTTAAGGCGCTCGACCAGCAACAGCAACTCATGGGCGTGAAGCCCGAATTTGGATTTTTCGCCGCCGCTGTTTTGCCATTTTCCGGCGCTGATGCTGGACAGCCTGACCCTGACGCCCAATTGCGGCTTGATGTTAAGGCGCGCCGCTTCCTCGATAATCAGTTCCAGCTCTAAAGGCTTTTCAATGACCAGATAAAGATTTAGCCCCATTTTCAGGCCGATCAGCGCCAGACGGATATAAGCGCGGTCTTTGTAGCCGTTGCAGATCACCACGCCTTTATTGGATAGCGCCATAATCGCCAACAATTCCGGCTTGCTGCCCGCTTCGAGGCCGATGTTGTCGGCCGCCAAAATGCCTTCAACGACTTTGCGTTGCTGGTTGACCTTGATCGGGTAAACCGGCGTGTAGCTGCCTTGATAATCGTTATTGACGCAGGCTTTTTGGAAGGCGTTGGATAGCTGGGTCACGCGGTCTTTTAAAATATCGGTAAAGCGCACCAGCACCGGCAAGGATAGCTTTTTGTCGTTTAGCGATTGAGCGATTTCGTACAAATCCAGCACCACGTCCTTATCGGAGCAAGGCTTTACCGAGACATGCCCGTCGGCGTTGATGGAAAAATAGCCTTGTCCCCAGTTATCTATCGCGTAGGTTTGTGCAGACTGCTCGGTAGTCCAGGTTTTGCCATGACTTAAATTCACTATTTAACTCCGTTTTATGCCTAAAAGATGCCGAATTCTAATATAATGCCCGCTTATTTATTTGTTTATTTTTTCCAGGAATCCACACTATGAATCCATCTGAATGGTTTACCGAGCAACACTCAGACGCCGGCTCGGCCTTTTCGCTAAAAATTAAACAAAAGCTGCACGAGGAGCAATCCGAGTTTCAACACCTTGAAATCTATGAGACTGAAACCTTCGGTAATTTGATGATCATCGACGGTTGTACGATGGTATCAACCCGCGATAACTTTTTTTACCATGAAATGATGAGCCATCCGGCTATATTCACTCATCCCGATCCAAAAAGAGTGTGGATTATCGGCGGCGGCGACTGCGGCACGTTAAGGGAAGTGTTAAAACATCCATCGGTAGAGCACGCGGTGCAGATTGATATTGACGAGCGGGTCACGCGTCTGGCGGAAATTTATTTTCCGGAGTTATGCGAATCCAATAACGACCCCAGGGCCGATTTGAAATTTATCGACGGCATTAAATGGGTGAAAGACGCCGAGCCGAATTCGGTGGATATTATTATCGTCGATAGCACCGATCCGGTCGGCCCGGCTTTAGGCTTGTTCAGCGAAGAATTTTACCGCGACTGCTTCGCCTGTTTGTCGGAAAATGGCATGGTCGTACAGCAAAGCGAGTCGGCGCTGTATCACATGAAGCTGATCGGCGAGATGCGTGATGCAATGAGTAACGCCGGTTTGAGCCATTTGCAGACCTTGTTCTTCCCGCAATGCCTGTATCCTTCCGGCTGGTGGAGCGCAACGATTGCCGGCAAAGGCGATCTGAGCAAGTTCAGGGAAGCGGATAGCGCGAACAAGCCGTTCGACACGACTTACTACAACGTCGATATACACAAAGCGTCTTTGGCGCAGCCTGAGTTTGTTAAAAAAGCGTTTAATTTATAAGCAGATTTTTCACCACGAACGACTGCATGGATGCAGGAGGTAGAGCAATGCAGGAGCAATTGCCGAGGCACGAAGAACACGAAGACAAACAATAAAACTTCGTGTTCTTCGTGTTCTTCGTGCCTTCGTGGTGATGCTTTTATAGGTTTGCCCGACTAATCCTCTTATTACTATGAGATTACCCTAATGTTTGATCCTAAATCCCTTGACGATATTGCCAGCCGTCTGGCCGGCGCGATACCTCCCGGCTTGAACAGCCTGAAAGAGGATCTTGAAAAAAGCTTCCATGCCATTTTGCAAGGCGCATTAGGCAAGCTGGACTTGGTGACCCGCGAAGAGTTCGAAGTGCAAAAGCTGGTGTTGGCGAAAACACGGTCAAAGCTCGAAGACCTGGAAAAGCGCGTCGCCGAGATGGAACAGCAAGTGTTAAGCAAGGAAGACACGCACACATCCGCTCCGGACTGATTACAACATCCCCGACAGTCGTAGTCGCATACACATTGTCATGTCCTTAGCCGTTATTTACAGTCGCGGTCGCTCCGGCATAGAAGCGCCGTTGGTGACCGTTGAGGTTCATGTTGCCAACGGTCTGCCCGCATTGAATATTGTCGGCCTGCCGGAAGCTGCGGTTAAAGAAAGCAAGGACCGGGTCCGGGGCGCGATTTTAAATTCCAAGTTCGAATTCCCGATGCAGCGGATCACCGTCAATTTGGCTCCGGCTGATTTGCCTAAGGAAGGCGGCCGATTCGACTTGGCTATCGCATTGGGCATACTGGCCGCATCCGGCCAAATTCCGATAGCTCATCTTCATCATTACGAATGTGTCGGCGAATTGTCATTGGGCGGCGAACTGCGAGCTATCAACGGCGTGTTGCCGGTTGCGATACAAGCCCGGAACAACCACCGGAAACTGATACTGCCGAAGCAAAACACCGCCGAAGCGGCGCTGGTCAAGGATATTGAAATCATCCCTGCCATGCATTTGCTGGAAGTCTGCGCACATTTGACCGGGCAACACCTGATACAGGTCGAGTTTCAACAGGAAGATCGGGCTGTACCGATTGCCGATATCGACTTTGCCGATGTCCACGGCCAATATCACGTCAAAAGAGCTTTCGAAATTGCCGCAGCCGGCGCGCATAACCTGATTATGCTGGGCCCGCCCGGCACCGGCAAATCAATGCTGGCATCGCGCTTGCCGACTATCCTGCCGCAGTTGACTGAGCACCAGGCGCAGGAAACCGCAGCGATTGCATCGATCAGCGATCAGGGACTGGATGTCGCTAATTGGTTGAAGCCGCCCTACAGAAGTCCTCATCATACGGCTTCCGCGGCCGCGCTGGTTGGAGGCGGTGGAAACCCAAGGCCCGGAGAAATTTCGCTGGCCCACAACGGTACTTTATTTTTAGATGAATTGCCTGAATTCGACCGCAAAGTCTTGGAAGTATTAAGGGAACCGCTGGAGACAGGGCATATCACCATTTCCCGCGCCGCCCGGCAAGTCGATTTTCCTGCTCGCTTCCAATTAATCGCGGCGATGAACCCTTGTCCTTGCGGTTTTTTGGGCGACGCCTCGGGCCGCTGCCATTGCACGTCCGAGCAAGTGATGCGCTACCGGGCCAGGGTGTCCGGTCCGTTGCTGGACCGTATCGACATGCATCTGGAAGTGCCCAGAGTCTCGCATGAAGTATTGCGCAAAGGTTCGCCGGACGGCGAAGAAACCAGCGAGCAAATCAGGGGGCGCGTGGTTGCGGCTCGCAACGTGGCCGTTGCGCGGAGCGGCAAAGCCAATTCGGCGTTGACGGCTAAGGAAGTGAAACAGCTGTGCGTGCTGTCCGAGCAAAGCCACCAAATATTAGAACAGGCGATGGATAAATTCGGCCTGTCGCATCGGGCTTATCATCGGATTTTGAAATTGGCCCGGACCATTGCCGACCTTGCCGGATCTGAAAATATAGAAACCTCGCATTTAAGCGAAGCGATTAGTTATCGTAAGCTGGATCGTAGTGTTTAAAGCACATTGCTGTGTAGAATGTATATATGCTGGTTCCCAAGCTTGAGAGACTGTGAAAGTATTTTTGAAAATATGACGCATACTATTTAGTGACTTCTAAGTCATTGTTTTATTGATCGTGGGAGGGGCTTTAGCCCCGACTTTCGGGGCTAAAGCCCCTCCCACATGAATACTTTCACAGTCTCTTGAGCTTGGGAACCAGCTGAACTGAGGACAAACCATGATATTTTTTAAGCAACATAATCGGAGTCCTGATCATGAGTTTCACTATTGAACAAATTGCCGAAGAAGCGCTTGCGCTCCCTAGCGATGCACGCGCATTGCTTGCCGATCGATTGGTTGAGAGTCTTGACCCTTTGGAGGATGTTTATATCCGACAGCTTTGGGCGGCTGAGGCTCGTACTCGCCGTGACGATGTCAGAAGTGGTGTTGTGACTACCATCCCAGGACAGGATGCATTGGAGCGTGTGCGTAAATCTGTTGCAAAATGAGATTCGAGTTTCATCCGGAGGCGCTTTCCGAATATGAAGACGCCGCTCGATATTATGCAAGCTGTCAGCCTGGACTGGAGCTACGCTTCATGGCAGCAGTCGAGCATGTCATCCAGCAAATAATTGAAGCGCCGGAACGTTGGCCGATAATTGAAGATGACATTCGCCGATGTCTAACCCGCGTTTTTCCTTATGCGGTTCTTTATTCAATTGAAAAGGATTACGTGCTCATTCTTTCCGTCCTGCATTGCCATCGTGAACCTGGATATTGGCGTAACCGGTCTGTAAATAATCAGTAACTGATGTTACGCAGTTATTCGAATTTAGAAGACTGTACTAACAATTTTATTAAAAGTGTCGCTAGCGCGACGGTTATTTGAATCGGGTTTGTCGCACCCGAAGGCGAGTTACTTTCTTTTGCTCCGCCAAAAGAAAGTAACCAAAGAAAAGGCGGCCCGGTTGCCGCTTGCTTCCTGCGCTCCTCGCTTTTATCGAGGGTCAGCAGAAGGGGCTCCTGCCCCTCTGCTGACGTGCGGCCTCCCTGCCGCACCCCTAACGGGCTGTTCTGTGAAGAAGCGAGATATATGTCGTAAAGAGGGATTAACGGGGATTTGGCCGGAAGTGGCGGGATGATTAAGCTGAGCTTAGTTTTTGCTTAAATTTTACTCAATTTATTGATTGCGCGTCATTTGTCGGAAAATTAGCTTAAACCGATTATTTTTGTTGTTTATTTGGCGCAATTATATTTCATGGCCGTACCACCTTACGCGCCCCGCAATTTTTACCTCTTTTGCTTGCACTGAGCTGATTATACGCTTTTCATAACGCGGATTATCACTGATAACTATCAGTGAGCCGTCAAAGTCTTGCTGTATGCGTTTGACGCTAAGATGATGATCGGCTTGTATTATATAAATCGAGTCATCTTTAATGCTGTCAATGCTGACGTCCACCAACAGCAAGTCGCCATCATAGATAGTGGGCTCCATACTGTCACCTTTGGCCTTGATTAGCGCGCATTTATTGGATTGCAGGCCTTTTTGTTTTAACCAATCCTTTCTAAAGGCCATTTGGCTGATTTGCTGCTCTTGATCAACCAGTGAACCATGACCGGCCGAGGCTTCTACATCATAAAACGGCACCAGAGCCAGTTGATCTATATATGTTGACAGTTCCGCAACAGCTGATTTTACCAAATCGCTTTTCTCGCCCGCACTAAGCCATAACAGCTCCATAAAGCTTTCGAATGTTTTTTTAGGTAGAGCAACGCCTATTTCATTGGTTATTGTTGTAATGAGGCTTTGCGCTTCTTTAAATTCGGCGCAAAGCTGAAGCGTATCCGCTTGTCGGCGAGCCGCCGCTTCTTGATCACCGCCTTCAGCTTTTATGTTGTCTATCTTGATTCTCAGGCCGGGCGGCAGCTGCACGGCATCTTCCAGTAGCATCGGCCCTTCGCCAGTCATTAACCAATTGGCATTAATTCCAGCGTTAATAAAACCTGTTAGTGATTTAGCTCCTGGAGGACTTATATCCATTTCATAATTTTGGTATGTGCTAAACGATACTCCAGAAATGGAGCTTGCGTCCTTTTGACTTAGGTCTTTTGAGGCCCTCCATTCCTTTAATCTGGTTCCAATTGTCATGCATCAATTCCTTGGTGGAATTGATGCAAGGCGCTGATTTTAATTGATGCGCGCGCATCAATCCTAAGCAATTGATTTAGTTTTAATTTCATATTGACTCCATAAATTAGGCTAACTACGAATTAATGCATAAAAATTTAGGTGTTTATTGTGTTGACGTATCCAAAATTTTGGAGTTTAATGTCTACACCTTAAACAACCCCAGAGACAAAAAACATATGACTACCCAAACCGAAAAAAAAGCCAGTCCTGCGGCAGAACCCCCTGCCGAGGATTGGCACCCTTCCGACGTTGTCGCCGCCCTGCATAAGGCAGGGTGGACAATGAAGGCATTGGCCGAAGAGCACAATCTGTCGACAGGCACCACCTTATCGCGCGCACTCACCCAAAGCTACCCCGCCTCTGAAAAACGCATTGCTGCTGCCTTGGGCTTGCATCCCAAGGACATTTGGCCCAGCCGCTACTACGAGAATGGCGAACCTAAGCCACGCGGTTTCAGAGGTTTAAAGTTTAAGCGTTTCGCTCCCGGCGTCAATGTAAAAGATCAGCGGCTTCGTGAACATGAAGGCGCGTGATCCATTGACAGTCGATTTATTTGACATGGTAGTTGTGCCGGTCGAACGCGGCGGTAAGCCGGGATCATTAGATATTGGTGCGCAGCTGCGGAGTTTACTGAGCGAGCTAATCAAGCTGTCGCCGCTAAGCCGTTACCAGATCGCAGCCAAGATGAGCGAGTTGGTCGGTCACGAGATTACCAAGCACCAATTGGATAGCTGGACAGCGGAAAGCCGTGAAGGCTGGCGTTTTCCGCTGGAGTATTTGCCGGCGTTGGAAGTGGCATTAGAGACACACGATATTACCGCCTGGATTGCCGATTTACGCGGTGCAAAATTGAGTGTAGGCAAAGAGGTTTGGGAGGCGCAACTGGGCAAGTTGGAAGCATTGAAGAATCAATTGCGCCTGCAAGAGAAAGCAATCAAGCAAGCTATGAGTGGTGGAAAATGAGCGCTAAAACAAACATCGAATGGGCTGACGCCACATGGAACCCGGTAACTGGCTGTAGCAAGATGTCTCAAGGCTGCAAATATTGTTACGCCGAACGCGACTGGCCGAGAATGGCAAAGGTTCCGGCCTACGTCGGGCGTAAATTTACCGATGTTCGCTGGCATTATGACAGGCTTGAAATTCCATTGCGCTGGCAAAAGCCTCGACTGATATTCGTTAACTCAATGTCTGACTTGTTTCATGAATCGGTGCCGTTTGATTTTATTCATCGAGTGATGGTGAGTATGCAACAGGCTCCGCGACATATTTACCAAGTGTTGACAAAGCGCCCTGCAAGAGTGCTTGAGTTTTTTGATTATTGGGGTGATGAGGCAAAGGAAGGTTTTGCTGAATTAATGCCTAATGTTTGGCTTGGTGTATCGGTTGAAGATCAAAAAACCGCCAGCGAGCGCATACCGCTACTGCTGTCTGCGCCTGCTGCTGTGCATTGGATTAGCGCTGAGCCGCTGCTTGGTAAGGTTGACATTCGCAGTGGTCATATTCCGAACGGACTTGACTGGGTGGTTGTCGGTGGCGAGTCCGGACCTAATGCGAGACCGATGCATCCAGACTGGGTTAGATCGTTGCGCGATCAATGCATTGCCGCCGAAGTTCCATTTTTGTTCAAGCAATGGGGTGAGTGGGCGCCAGTACATGAGCTTCGATGCAATGAGCCGGGTGTTAAGGGAAAGATATGGCATAACTTTGACCCTGATACATCTGTATGTAGAGTTGGGAAAAAGCAGTCCGGACGCCTGATAGATGGTGTTGAATATAACGGTTATCCGGGTGTAAAGCATGAGTGAGATCGATAAAACTCTGTATGCCAATGCCGATGAGATCGCGGTAGTAATCTGCAAGCATAAAAGCTCTGTTACGAGGCAGGCGATTAATGAGAATTGGCAATGCGTCTTTGAAAACAGCCGTGGCAAGCACAAAAAGAAGTGGTTTCTGATTAAGGCGCTACCCAAAGCCATCCGTGAAGCCATGCTCAATCGACGCGCATCGACCATTCTACAAGCGCTACAAAAACCGGCCGAAACCGAGCCTGCAGCAGTAATTCCAGCTGAGGAAAAAGCGCAGCACCTAGCACCGGCCTCAGTCACGCCACTGGAAAATCTAACCGAACGCCAACGCAAGGTTAACGAGGCCCGTCATCACTTGGTGCATAACGTGCGCGTCATGGCCTTGCAAATGCGCTGGAGCTTTGGCAAGGCTGCCGATCATCTAATCGCAAAAGCAGCGGCCGGGGAATTGGAGAGCGAGCTAATGGATAGCATGCTACTGGCTCGGGAAACGCGGGGCGTGAAGCGAAATGACGGGGAACTGGTTTCACGGCGCTCGCTGGAGCGCTGGAATCAGGAGAAAAGCTCAGGCAAGCAGTTGGCGCCGGGCATTCGGCAAAAGGAAGACTGGCGGGGTAAATGGTGGCTGGCACTGTTCTTGAGCTTTTACCGCAAGCCGCAAAAGCCGTCGTTACGCGAGGCGCACCGCGACTTTGAAAAGGCCTGGCAAGCGCAAGGCTTTACCGAAAAGTGCCCGGATTACGACGTGATTTGCCGGCTGCAAAAAAAGATTCCTCAAGTCGTGCTGGCTATTGGGCGTTCGACCGGCTCGGAACTGGCTGCGTTGCGGCCGTTTACACGCCGGGATTGGTCCGGCATGAGCAATGAAGTCTGGGTCGGCGACGGCCACACCTTTAAAGCCAAGGTGCGCCATCCCGATCATGGTCAACCGTTCGCGCCGGAAGTGACGTTCATTATCGACGCGGCCAGCCGGTTCATTGTGGGCCGGGCATTCAGCTTATCGGAAAACCAGATTGCCGTTTCCGAGGCGCTGGGCAAAGCCATGATCAAACACGGCAAGCCGCTGATTTATTACAGCGATAACGGTTCCGGCCAAACCGCCAAAATCATCGATTGCCCGGTGGGCGGCATGTTGGCTCGGCTGGGAGTGGAGCACGAAACCGGTCGCCCTGGTAATCCGCAAGGGCGCGGCATCATTGAAGGGCTTTGGGACATTACCACCATTGCCGTGGCAAAAACGTTCCCGACCTTCCAGGGCACGGGCATGGATGGCGATACCTTGCGCAGAAACACGCAAGCGATCAACCGCGCTAAAAGCAAAGGCGATGTGCCTGATTTTGTACCGGCTTGGAATCATTTTATGGTGCAAGTCGAGGCGCGCATCGACTGGTACAACAACGCGCATCAACACAGTGAATTAGGCGGCAGAACTCCGGCCGAGGCTTATCAAGCCAATTTCGACCAGAGCTGGCATTGTCCGTTAACGGACGACGAGACGCTTACGCTGTACCGGCCGTTTGTGATCCGGACGCCATTTCGGGGCGAAGTGCGCTGGAACAACAATATTTATTTTAACCCGGCGCTGGCGGAGCTTCCGGCCAATACCAAGGTACGGCTGGCGTATGACTTAAGCGATGCCAACCAGGTTTGGATCAGCGATCTGGACGGCCGAGCCATTTGTGTTGCCGAGTTCGAGGCCAACAAGGTTAAAGGTTTTGCCGAATCGAAAATCGATGCCCTTAAAGAAGGACGCATCGACGGCATGATCAAGCGCGGCCAGGAAAAGATCGATCGCGCCAATGCCGAACGCGGCCATGTCATCGACGGCGAGGTGTTAAAGCGCGTGGAGTTAACGCCGGCTCAAACGGTCGAGCCATTAAAGCGGATTGTCGTTGATGGCGGGGATTTTAGCCGGCAAACGGAGAAATTGAGCTACTTGGAAACAATGCAGAAATTTATGGACGACGGCCAGCGGGCTGCCGGCAATGAATAACCGCGACTGGGCGGTTTTTTAAACAACCAAAAGTGAGAATTAAATCATGAAAGCCAGAAGATCATCTATGCAGCAAAACCGGTTGATAGCTAAGCATCGTCTCAATAGCTTCTTACTGAGAGCAGGCAGACGATTAACACCGGCACGCAGACATTATTGTCGGGAGTTACCGCCCGTGGTTACGGGTTTTTCCAGATTTGGTTATCGGCGAATGATGTTGAGATTTGAGCGTGACCTAGCCATTAAAACGCGGGAGCGACTGGATTTTGAAGAGCTCATGAACGAATAACCGCCTGATAGTTGGCGCTATCAGACGGCTTTTTACAGGTGTGAACCAAACAACTTAAACAAAAAACGAGGCTATTAAATCATGAAACTCAGTTACGTACAAACCAGCAACCACGACGCGTTTATGGCCGCCGTCAAGGCCGTTGAAAACGGCGCGGCCAGGGAAGCGATGGGCATTTTAGTGGCCGGCGAGCCCGGCGCCGGCAAGACCCGCACCGTCGATCATTTCGGCGCGGAACGCAACGCCATCTACGTGGAAGGCCTGCCCGGCATAACCATGAACTACGTGCGCGACCTACTGGCCTATGAGCTGGGAATTGGTGACTTGAAAGGTTTTGCCTTGCAAAAAGCGATAAACGAAGCCATGGCGCAACGTCGGCAACCGATCATCCTGGACGAAGCACAACACGGGCTGCTTGATAAGGCCAACGTGATCGAATATCTGCGCCGGATTGCCGAGCAGGCCGGCGTGTTGTTGATTCTGGTTTGCCATACCTCGGAAAAACACCGCTTTGCCGAACATCGTTTGGCGCATATCGCCACCCGGATCAGCGCCGTAGTGGATTTCAAGCCGGCTAACTTGGACGACGTGCAGTTGTATTTACGCCAGTTGTGCGAGGTGGAAGCTGACAAAGGCGTCGCCCAGCAGGTTCTGGAGCAGTCACGCGGCCGCTACCGGCTGATGGCCTCGGCGGTATCGACGCTGGAGACCATGGCCGGACAGATGGGCAAGCAGGCGCTGATCGCCGCTGACGTAAAAGGCTATTTGTTGTGTGAAGACGCTATGCGCAGCTTGCGCAAGGGGGCGAAATGAGCGGGTCATTAATCGTTTTGGGTGATGTTAAGCGCATTAGCTTTGACGAATTACGCATCGAGCATGGCGTTGCCGGCGAGAGCAACTACCGCATGCTCACGATTGAAAGCGGCAATGGCGACAAGCTCGAAATCAAGCTTTGCGGTGACGAGTACAGTTTAAAGTCGATTGACGATAAGGAGTTTGACCGGTTCTGTGCCGAAGACCGGGATGTTGACTGGAATGAGGTTGCGGAGGTTGCACTTTAATGGCGGCCAAAAAACGCAAAGGCTATGCCGCGCCGCGCACCGTCACCGTCGGCTTGCGCGCTCAGGCGTGGTGGGTGCTACGAAAGAACAAATCCATCACCTTGGCCGAACTGAGGCTGACCATTTGCAAAGGCACCGAGCTTACGCCGGAAGTTAACCTGCGTCGATGGCTAAACGCCTTACTGGCCGTCGGATTACTGACACGAAAGCTGGAAGACGACGGCAAGCCGGCCAGTAACGGCAGCTATCGCTATACGCTAGTAAAAGACATCGGCCCCAAAGCGCCCGTAGTGCGGATGAAAGATCGGGTTGTATTCAACCCGAACAATGGCGAAACCCTAGCAATGAAAACAGAAGATGAGCTTATTGGAACGACTGAAACAAACCGTGGCTGACAGCAACGTCACCCAGGTAGCCCGGAAAATCAAGGTATCGCGAACAACGTTGTCGCTGGTTATTAATGACAAATATCCCGCCAACCCGCAAAAGATATTGGAACAGTTCGATCGGGCATATAGCGATGTGAATTGTCCGTACAGCGGTAAAACGATAACTCGAAAAGAATGCACCGGACGGGCCAACGCACCACGGCCGTCCGGCGGCACCACTAAAACCGCCTGGTGGGATGCCTGCCAGCAATGCCTGCATAAAGGAGGCTAAACATGCACGTCATTATCAGTATCGACGACCAGGAAAACGGCGAGATCAGCGTTAAAACGCTGGTGCATCCCGCCTGGCTCACCGGAGAATACAAAGAAACGCCGGCGACGGAATTGGGTGATTTTTTACAAGCCGCAATCGACGCTTGGCGCGATACCTTGCATATGGATAAGCAGCAATTGCAGTTGTATTTACAAGCGATGACTAGCTCAGCGCCACAACATCATTGAGGTTTGATCATGAGCTTTGAAAGCAAACAAGTTTTAAGTGAGGGTGGCGATATCGCCGTCCAGACCATGGCATCAGCGCAGATTGTCCGCCTCGAAATCACCGATGACGACGGCATGAATTACGTAACACTGAAAATACACGAAGCCAAGGCATTGGTCGGCACGCTGCAAACGGCTGTTGACTTAGCGAATATCTACCAAGCAGGGGATTTGTAACACTATGAACGCCACAACAATCAACAACATCTATAACGGCTATCGCCGTTTACAAGCCGCTCAGGAAAGCCGCTCCGATGCGATAAACAGCGCCATTATTGAGCGCGAGCGGAAGATCAAGGTCTTGCGCGCCGAGCTGCGTATTGCCCGCGGCTGCATGGCCGCTGTCTTGCTTGTACTGGCAGTAGCAATCGGCTGCGAACTTTGGAGGCTGGGCTAATGGCTATCGCAATCAATGACCGGATCGGACCGGCGGCTGTCGCCAAATTGTTTGGCATCAGCCTGGTCTATTTGAATAAAGCAAGACCGTTTCTGGAAGGTTTTCCGCCCAGCGAACAGTCCGGTAGAGAAAAAATCTACTCGCTCGCCGCCATTAACGCCTGGGCAGAAGGCAAGGATGTCAAGGCGCTGGTGCGCGAAGGCGTGCACCAATACAACAGAGGTAAAGCGGCAGCCGAACAGAATCAGGAGGCCGTGCTAACGCTGTCGCGGTGCCTGTATGCCGGACAATTCGCCCCTGACAATGAAAAAAAAGCCGCAGCCTTTAGACGCCTATCGGCAAAAATCCGTAAACCCCAAACCACCACGGTCCAAGTCAGGCCGGATTGGCATTAAGAGAACACAGGAGACATCATGCAAAATCACATTCCCGAAAACTTCCGCGCCAACAGCTACGGCCATTTAGTGCCGGTGGACAGCATCAAAGCCATTGATTTACTGCGCGACGATACCGTCGGCCGCATCATCGACAATGCCCTGGCCATGCAAGAACACATGCGCGCATTCAAAAAACAGGCATTGGACGACATCACCACCTTCGTCACCGTATCGGCCGAACAATACGGCCTGAAATGGGGCGGCAAAAAAGGTAACTTGAGCCTGGTCAGTTACGACGGCAAATACAAAGTGCTGCTGGCCATCAGCGACAGCCTGAGCTTTGACGAACGCCTGCAAATCGCCAAGCAATTGGTCGATGAATGCATTCATGAATGGGCCGAAGGCAGCAACGCCAACATCAGAGCGCTGATCGAGCATGCCTTTCAAACCGACAAACAGGGCAACATTAATACCGCCCGCATCTTCGGCCTAATGCGCCTGAAGATCGATGACGCCAAATGGCAAGAGGCCATGAATGCCCTGAAAGACAGCATCCAGATCACCGCCACCAGTCAGTATTTACGCCTGTATGAACGTGTCGGCGATAGCGAAAAGTACCAACAAATAGCGATGGATATTGCGGGGTTATAGCCATGAAAACAGAACAACAAAAAGTCCTGGAGAAAATCAAAAAATGCCTGAAGCTGGCGGGCTCCAGCAATGCCAACGAAGCGGCGACCGCGATGCGCCAGGCGCAAGCGCTGATGGAAAAATACAACGTCACCCATATCGACGTGCAGGCCTCGGAGGCTAGCGAGACCAAAGCCAAAGCCAGCGTAAAAAACAAACCTACCCGTTGGGAAACCAGATTAGCGTTAACTGCCGCCGACGCGTTCGGCTGCAAGATCATTTTCAGCGCTTGCGTGTTTTTTACTAGCAAAGGCGAATGGAAATTCATCGGCGTCGGCGCGGCGCCGGAGCTGGCGAGCTATGCTTTCCAAGTGTTATTACGCCAGGTTAAAAAAGACCGGGCGGAATACATTAAAACCCAGTTAAAGCGCTGTAAGCCGGCGACCAAGACCGCTCGTGCCGACACCTTTTGCTTGAGCTGGATTTTTGCGGCAGCCGAAAAAATCACCGCCATTACTCCCAACGCCAAAGCCCGAACAGCTATTGATGCCTATATGGGCAAACATTATTCGGATACGACGACGCTAAGCCCACGCATCAACAAAGACAGGAACAATAGCGACCAAAGCTATAAAGATCGAACTTACGGCCATGCATCCGGCAAACAAGCGACCTTGAATCGCGGCGTCGGCGGCACTGAAGTCAAGCCTGGATTGGAGCACAACTCATGAGCAACAGCAAATTCCACCCCTACACCAACCCTAAAAACGCCGCCCGGCGCCGGGCTGCCATCGGCAAAATCCATATCGGCAAAACCCAGCTGAACATGAACGAGGAAACCTATCGCGCCATGCTGCTGACGCATGGCGGCGTTACCTCCAGTAAAGATTTGACCAACGAGGGTATCAATAAAGTCATCCGGCATTTGGAAAAAAGCGGCGCCGTCTTTACCAAGCCCAAGCGCGCCGGACGCAAGCCGCATAACCTGGACTCGCAATCGAGCCGCGCCGACCAGCTGGGCAAGATCGAAGCGCAACTGGCCGAAGCCGGACGGCCGTGGGAATACGGCGGCGCAATGGCTAAGCAGATGTACCAAAAAGATTCGCTCGTGTTTTGCGACCGGAAAGAGCTGGCCGGGATTATTGCCGCGCTGGCCAAGAATGCCCAGCGCGAAGGACGGAGGGTGCGATGAGTAACAAGGAACCTAGACAAGAAACTTTGGCCGCTTTAGATGCTATTTTCTCGCCGTCAATGCCTAAAGAGGCAATGTCAAAACATCTGTCGTTGATTGATGTCGCGGTCATCTTATCTTTACGCCAAATAGAAGGCGATGAATTTGTTTTGGGCTTCTTAGAATCCGCAATTGACGATATCAAGCATGGCAATGCTTATATGTTGCGCAGAGTTAAAACAGAGAGGTCGCACTAATGAAACCAACCAAACAGCAAAGGGATGAAGTTAAACAGGGGCTGTCAGGGCGATACGGCGCCGTTTATCTGTCTTGTGATGGCTATTTGGTCGCAGCAGCAATACAGCGGGACAAAATGAAGCTGGTCATCATGGTCTACGTCAATGGCTTTTTTAGCGGCAAGGACGTTTGGACTGGCAAAGGGCGTGACATGGATAAGATGGGCGACATCGCACGCCGGTTTTATTGCCTAGGAAGCAGAGGCCCGTCAGCCAAGCAAATTGCCCGCAACAAAAAGATATTTGGTGCTAAATGGTGCAAGGAAAAAGGCATCAATGACAGGACTTATTTCGCCTGGCCAACGTTCAGGACGCCGGGCGCCTTTATCACTCATATCAAAAAACACAATGAGTCCATCGAAGTGCTGGATTATGACACTTACAAGGAAGCGCTGGACGCATTGCCGAAAGAGGGAATGGACCATGCAGCTGAATAGATGCCCTGTCTGCCATACCCGCATCAGCCTGGACGCCCTCGCTCAGGACGAAGCCGGGCGCGAGCTGCTGGGGCTGTTGATCAAACTCGACACCGAGGCCGGTACCGCCCTGGTCGGTTATCTGGGCCTGTTCCGCTCGGTCACCCGCGACCTGGCTAATGATAGGGCGTTAAAGCTGGCTAAAGAGGCGTTGAGTTTGGGGCATTCCGGCAACGTCGCTCAGGCTATGCGCCAGACCGTCGAGCAGATACAAAGCAAAGGCGGCAAGCCGTTGAGCAACCATAACTACCTGAAGCGGGTATTGGAAGATGTAACGGTTGTAGGGGCGGATTCATCCGCCCAGCTTGTACCGGCCAACAGGGCGACTGAAGTCGCCCCTACAAAGCACAGCAAAACCGCCCAATCCTTGCAAGCGCTGGAGGATTTCAAACATGGCCGATAGCGATTGGCTGCGCGCCTGCGTCGTTGAAAACCTGCAACAACTGGTTGCGCTGCATTTTGAAGGCGCGCCGCCGGCGGAAACCATCGTCATGACCGCCCAAGCCTGGCTAAGAGTCATGATCGGCTGGCCGATTGCCTGGGAAGAAAAGCTTGACCGGCCGCGCCTGGACTCCGCCTTCCTGGCGCTGGCAGGACAGGCCCAACGCTGGCCCAGCCCAGGCCAATTGCGCGCATTACTGCCAGCCCGGACCTATCCCGATCCGGAACTGGATGCACCCCAATACCCGGCCGACAAAGCCGCCGCAAACCGCAAAAAGATTAAAACATTGCTTGCGGCCGCTTTTGAACTGCGTGACTTGCAATCAAAACTGACGCAGTTGCAACACGGGCCAATGAATACAGAAAAAAGCGCCCAAATCGATGCCTTAAAAAACGACATTGCCCGCCTGCAACAACAGATTAACGAGGCCGCACAACCATGAGCGAAGCACCGCCCAAACACCTGTGGCCGCTCAGCCTGCAACGCATTGCCGAGAGCTGCGGCGAGCCGGTCGCCCTGGATTTGTGGCAACACTATCCGGGCGTGCGCGTGTACATCCCCGATCCAGAAAGCCTAAGCCCGGAACATCCGCTGGTAAAGCGCATCGGCCTGGACAGCGCGCAAATGCTCAGCCGTCATTATCCCCGCGAAACCATCCTGGTCGCCAAAGCTCACCGGGCGCGCACCATGATCCGCAACTTCGTGATCCGCAAACTCAATCGCGAAGGCGCAAAGTATGCGGAACTGGGCATTCGGTACGACTTGAGCGACCGGCAAATCCTCAGTATTTGCACGGCTGACGGCCTGGTTCCGGGCGTGAAAAAACAAGAGAGTAAACAAATAGACCTATTTGCCGAGGAGGCATCATGAAAACAACAGAATTGATTGACGACTTAAGGGGTGCGGTAATGTCGGGCAGAAAAGCGCTGCCCGACCTACGGAACTGCCCCATATCGGCACCTTAACGCTTACAGAAGACGGCAGCCGAATTCAATTCAAAGCAGACGACGCGTTGGTGGCGTGTGTAACCAGAAGCCCGATAAACCCTAATGCGGATATCAATGAAGACCCGTTGGGGCGGTGAATATTCCAGACGGTAGGGCTAGAGTGTAGAATAAGCGTTTTTTGTTATGTAATGTGGAGGGATGTAATGATTTGCCAAAACTGCCAACACGAGCGATTTATAGATGATAATGATGTAAGCATGTCTTCATTGATATGCCCTAATTGTAAAATGCCTTATAAAAAAAAGCCTACCGATCCAGAGGTGCTGGCTAAGCTTCGCGCGGAACGCTTAGCATTGAAACCCAAGCAAAAAACCAAGGCTCAAAGTAAGCCCGCGCCAAAGCCCAAGGTTATTAAAGATCCCAAAAACAATACTGGGGGTTTAGAGATACTGGTGACGGTAGTCATGGTGATATTTCTTATTCGTTGTCAGATGCAAGATCCCGAACCTATTAGCCCTGAAGTAAAAGAAGCAAACTATATTGACCGGCAGCAAAATTTAATCAAAAGCACATTGAAAGATCCTGATAGCGCAAAATTTCAAAATAGTTTTGTTTCAAACCTTATTGGAGCGCCAATTGTTTGTGGCTATGTCAATGCTAAAAATAGCTTTGGTGGGTATACGGGATTTGAGAGGTTTATTTCAGGGGGAAGCATTCAGGTGTTGGAATCCCAAATGGCTAAAGGAGAAATGAGCAAATCGTGGGCAACGCTTTGCGGTAGTAAAAATTGACAAAAATAAAGCCGAGGGCTAATCTAATTGCGCTGGCATTGCTCAGCACGGGATTGGTCTCTCGGTTTCCAGGGCGTATGAAACGCCGCTTCATGCGGTTTTTTTATGCGCAACGTTCAGCGTTTCCTTTATGGTGGGCTGGGCGGGGCGCCCTTCGGGGCGGCCAGCCCTTGGACTGGTAGACCAACCCCGTTCAGCTCACCGCCAATGATTGGTCTCATTGGCGGCGTTAGAAATTACCATCCAAGGAAAAATCATGAACACATTACAAACCTATCAGTTTCAATCCCATCAATTCCGCGTCATTCCTAGCGCACAAGGCGAGCCTTGGTTTATTGCCAAAGACGTTTGCGATATTTTAGGCTACGCAAATTCTAGGGACGCTGTTAAAAAATCATGCAGATCTGTCGGTGTAGCTAATAGCTACGTCCCAGGATTATCAAACACTTACACCCTGATCGACGAAGGCAACCTCTACCGCCTGATCATCAAATCCAACAAACCCGAATCGGAGCCGTTCGAGTCTTGGGTCTGCGACGAAGTGCTTCCTTCCGTCCGCAAAACCGGCAGCTACGGTGTTGCGGATGAAACAAAACGCTTAGTGCAATCCTTGCAAGCCGAAGTGTTGTATGCAAACCCTCGCCTAAACGACGTGCTGAGCTTAATCCGGGCCGGTTATTCTCAGGCGCGCATTGCCGACATGCTCCGTATTGCCCCGTCGACAGTTTGGCGGGATTCCGGACGGCTGCGGGCCTGCGGTTTTGTGATCTGCGCCGATGCCGCACGCTTACCCGTACAAGGCGGTGCGCAATGAACCACGCCAAATATATCGCCTTGCTGGAGAAAGATAACGCCCGCCTGGAAGACGCCATTGCCGCCAGGGCCGAGAACCATAAATTACTGGATGAGAGAGTTCGGGAGTCTTTGCGTCGGGCATCGAAATACCTGGACCAATCGTGCGAGTCGGATAATGCGCAATACTTTGCCGATACCTTGGAGCTGCTGGATCTGATCAGTCATCAAGGCGGTCCGGCATGAATCCGGTTATCGAGGCCTTGGACCGCATCGATCACATCGCAGCTTGTCTGGAAGCGGTCGGCGACCTGATGAACCCGGAGCCGGACCTGCACGCGGGCAATCGCGACAAACAGGCCTTGCTGCTGTCGTTTCTGATCCAGGAACACCATAGCGCCCGCGCCCGGTTGGGCAATGCGCTTCAAGGAGAACAGGTTAAAGGGCGTTAACTTTTCCCGTTTTTCAACACTCAAAAGACCTTCCAGGTTTTTAAAACCTGGAAGGTCTACCTCAGGCAAAAGAAAAGGCCGGTTGATCCGGCCTTTTCTTTGCTGCGAAGCCCTTCGCATTACCGCCCCATCCCCTCGCGCGTAGACTCTGTGCAACCTTTACGCATGCGCAGAGCCTATGACATCCCATCCATCCACTATTTCAGCACGCGGCATCGAGCTGATCACCCGCACCGGGCATGACGATTGCAGTTTAGCGGTCTACCTGTGTCCGTCCAAGCGGGTTACGATCGGCTACGGTCATGTCTTGCTGCCCAAATTCGACTGCCATTTATTCCCCAATACCGATGCCGCGCGCTTGGCCCGCTTGATTGCCGCTTGTCGTGGCGCGGGACGGATAACGCACGAGGCTTCCGTGGTGTTGCGGATTAATGCCGACCAAGCCCGCCAGTTGTTAATCGGCGATGCTAGGCAAGCCGCTTTATTCTTAAGTTCCGTCACTCCGGTCCCGCTCAATCAAAACCAGTTCGACGCGTTGTGTTCGCTGATTTTCAATATCGGCCAGGGCAATTACGCCACCTCGACCTTACGCAAAAAACTGCATGCGGGCGATTACGCCGGTGCCGCTGCCGAGTTCGAGCGCTGGGTTATGGGCACAGTGGACGGCCAGCGGCAACGCTTGCCCGGCTTAATCAGCCGCCGCGCCGCCGAGCGCGCCCTGTTCGAGGCCGCGCCATGATCCAGCTGTTATCAATCACTTACCCGGCCACGGTAGTGGCGGTGTTCATCGTATTTTTCGCCCGCGTGTGGTTAACCCGCAGGCGGCGAAAAACGACCAACGTCTGCATGGTCATTCATTCTCAAGATGCAGAAATTCTATTGGAAGCTTTTATGTTGAAAAAAATCAGTTTGGCAGCGTCATATCTTATTGTGTCTTTGACCGGCGTCTCGGTGACGGGCGCCACCGCAGTGCTGGATGGTGCGCTGTCTGTGGTGTCGTCCGATCCGGGCGTGCTGACGGTGACGCCGCAAGAAGGCGGGCTATTCAGGGTTGATTTGATCGGTGTCGGCCAGGCGCAGCTTATCGTATCCGGCGATGCCGATTTAGGCGACGGAGTGCGCACGATCTCGCAAGAGTTCGGCTTCGAGATTTATGACCCGTTCACCGAGGCCGACCATTTCGACCTGGCGATTGTCGAGTGGCAACTGCGCGATGCGGCTGAATTAAGCGATCCGTCGGCGGATAGTCAAGCCGCCGGTGCAAGCGAAACCGCATAAGCGTCTTTTAAACAGGTTCTCAAGCTACGGCTTGGGAACCGCAAACCGGGCTGGTTATTGTGGACAGCAAACACATTTTTAAAAGCAAAACGTTTTGGTTCAATATCGCGGCCGCCCTAGTGCCGCTGTTGGCTGACAACCTGCATTTAGTGCGCAGTTATCTGCCTGATTGGGCTTACCTGGTTTATATGTGCCTGGTCTCCGCCGCCAATATCTATTTACGCAGCATCACCACGCAACCCCTAACCCTAAAACGCAAGCGAACGCTATGAAAGGACTCGAAGCCCTATTAAATCCCGATGAGCATCTAACCGATGACGACAAAGGCCTGCATGCCGAGCAATTCGACACCGAGCTGGCGTTATTGCAACACCGCCAGCGCCACGCCGTTGACCCGAATGCGGTATCGGCCGAACGGTGTGAGCAGTGCGGCAACGAAATTCCGGAGCCGAGGCGCTTGGCGTTGCCGGGCATTGAAACTTGTATCGAATGCGCCAGAGAAGCGGAGCGTAAGGAGAAGTTAGGACGATGACTATGGATGAAACCAAATTTTTGTTCGATGTTGTGCAGACATTGATGATTGCAGTGATCGGCATTATGAACTGGCTGAATAATCGCCAGCGCGTAACCAACGAAACCATCAACAAACTGGAAACCGGTATTGACGACCGGCTGGACGATCATTCCGAACGCTTGACGCGGCTGGAGCAGGACGTCAAGAACGCGCCCAAGCATGATGACTTGGCCGAAATTTACCGGGAAATGCGCAAGATGGCGGACACCCTGGGTACGATGAATGCCGCGTTATCGGCACAAACCGCAGCCCTGACCGCACTGAAAGAACAAGTCGGGCGCATGGATTCGTTCTGGCGCGATCATAAATAGAGGAGGCATTATGGACTACAACGAACACATGACCGCCCACCGGCGGTTGACGATTTTAAACCTGTTATCGGCCGGTGCAGCCTATACCCTGCACGAGGTCGACCTGAAAACGGCATTGTCCCAGCACGGCCAAGCGGTCGGAACCGATACGTTGCGTGCCGATCTGCAATGGTTGCACGAACAAGGCTTGGTCGTGGCCAAGCACGAAAATAGCTTTTGGTTTGCGACCTTGACCGCCAAAGGCGACGATGTGCGCCAAGGCTTATCGACTGTGCCGGGTGTCGCCAGGCCGGAGCCGAAGTAATAATGCCGCCACGTCCAGCAATCAGCCAATTACCCGACGCGGTATTGACCGAGCTTAACCAGCGCCTGATTAGCGGCGGCTTTAGCGATTATTCCGGATTATCGGATTGGTTAAAGGCGCAAGGTTTTCAGGTCAGCCGTACCTCGGTTGGTGACTATGGTAAAGACCTGAAAGCCAGCATGGAAAAAACGATCATGCGCGCACGGGAGCGGATGGAGATTGCCAAAGCCATGGGCGGTATGAGCAACGAGGAAAAAGCCGCGTTGCTGGAAGCCAGTGAAATGGTTGCCATCGATCAGATGATGGATGTGCTGGAAAGCATGCAAGGCTGGGAAATGGCCGACAAAGCGACCGTTATCCCGAAGCTGGCCAGGGCCATTGCCGATATTGGCCGTAGTGCCATCGGCTCGGCCAAGTGGCGGAAAGATTTTGAGGTCGAAGCCAAACGGCAAGCCCGCGAGGAAGCGGCTAAACAAGTTGATGAAATGGCAAAAGCAGCGGGCTTTGATGATGAGCAAGCCCGGTTCTGGCGTCAAAAAGTATTGATGGGCGGCGTTTAATGAGCCTGGCCCCGTTAGGCGACACCCAGCGTATTGTTGAATGGGATGAACTGCCTGAAAAGGTGCGTGACATTCCGGACGGCTTTAATCCGATGGATGACGGCGTATTCATGAAGCACCAGGTCGAATGGGTGCGATTGATTCATTCGGTCGATTTAGCGATTGGCGAAAAATGCCGCCGCTCCGGGATTACCCTGGCCACGGCTCTGGATGACACCATCACCGCAGCATCCAGGAAGTCCGCAGGCGGCTCCAATGTGTTTTATATCGGCGATACCCGCGAAAAAGGCCTGGAGTTTATCGGTTACGTTGCCAAGTTTGCTAAGGTGATCGTATCCGCCCAGGGCGAAGGCGTCAGCCAGATCGAGCAGTTTATTTTTGCCGACCAGGACAAGCGCGGCGAAGCAACTCAGGATATTACGGCGTTTCGAGTACGCTTTGCATCCGGGTTCCGGATTGTGGCGCTATCCAGCCGCCCGGAAAACATCCACGGTTTGCAAGGCATCGTCGATATTGACGAAGCCGCCTTGCATAAAGATGTCCGTAAAGTCATTGAGTCCGCCACAGCGCTGCTGATCTGGGGCGGAAAAATACGCATTATCAGCACTCACCGGGGCATTAAAAACCCCTTCAATCAATTAGTCTCGGACGTGCGCAACGGCTTGTACGGCAAATCGGCGGCAGTTTTTAAGATCACTTTTGATGAATGCGTCGCCAATGGATTGTATGAGCGGGTGTGCTTTATGCAAGGAAAGCCGGTCACCGAAGAAGGCAAAAAAGACTGGTATCTGCGTATCCGTAAAGCCTATGGGCCGCGAAAATCAGCGATGCGTGAAGAGCTGGATACGGTGCCGCGCGATGGCGACGGGTCGGCCATACCGGGTTTATGGATCGAGCGGGCTATGAAAGCTGTGCGGCCGGTGCTGAGGCTATCGTTTGATGAAGACTTTAAAAATTGGCCGGTTGAAACCCGCACCCGTGAAATAGACGCCTGGATAAAGCGCGATTTAATGCCCTGTATTACGGCACTGGATAAAACCGAGTCGCATTTTTTCGGCATGGACTTTGCCAGAAAAGGCCATTTGTCTGTCATTGTGCCATTGATTAAAAAAAGTGATTTAAGACGCCAGGTGCCGTTTGTGGTCGAGTTGCATAATTGCCCGATTTTACAACAGCAGCAAATACTATGGAGTTTGATAGCACTACTCCCTAATTTTAGCGGCGGCGCAATGGATGCGACCGGTCCAGGGCAAAACCTGGCGGAGCTGACCTGGGAAAAATGGAATTCTGTTGTGCAGGTGACGCTGTCATTGGCTTGGTATCGCGACAACATGGCGGCATTCGTGCAGACCTTTGAGGACGACATGATGGACATCCCGCGCGATCTTCAGCATGACTCTGACCTGCGGGATCTGGAACGGGTCGATGGCATTATTAAATTGCCGAAAGACACGACAGAAAACGACGAAGGCATTGAACGGCACGGCGACTATGCGATAGCGCTGGCTTTGGGCGATTTTGCGGCACGGACCATTAAGCCCATCGTGGCTGCCTATACACCTATCCACTTTAAATTTCTATAAGCACCATCATGGCTATAGCGACATCAACCAAACTTGATAAAACCTCCGACCAGTTTTTGCTGGACAGTTATTCGGGGCTCGGCGGTTATGCTTCAGGGGCTTACTTGGTGCCCCACGGCCGCGAAGAAGAAGACGATTTTGAGGCGCGCAAAAACCTGGCGGTTTATCGCAATTTCGCCAGAAAGATCGTTGACGTGTACATGGGATTTTTATGGAAACAACCGCCCAATCGCGAAGTCGACGATCTTTACACGCAATTTATGGCGAATGCCGATGGCGCCGGCGGCAAGCTGGATTCGGTATTATCGAGCCATCAACGGCTGGCGATGATATTAGGGACCGTCTATGTGATTGTCGATAAGCCTCAGCAGCAAGGGCAAAGCCGCGCCGACCAAGCCATTCCTTATCTGGCGCTACGCATGAAAAACCAGCTGGTTGCAGAGACCAAGAATGCGGCCGGTGTTTGGCAGTCGGTAACCTTCGTCGAACAGGAAGGCAATGAAAAAGTGTATCGAACCTTTACGACCACCGGCTGGCGGCTCACCAAGGATCAGGAAGGTAGCGAAGTGATTACCCGCACTCTGCCGGATGGCAGCACAAAGGCGGAGCAAGGCGACTATAAAATAGGCAGGGTTCCGGTCGTGCGTTTGCATATCGCCAAGCCGTTAAACCCTACCGACAGTTACAGCCAGTCGTTTTTTTACGATCTGGCGCAACTATGCTGGGAGTTGTACAACATCGGTTCAGAGCTTCGGGAGCAAGAACGGGAGCAAGCATTCTCGATTTTGACTATCCCGGCCGCGGACAAGGAAGAGCGCGAGCGCTTGCAGAACTTGACCATCGGCACCAAAAACGGGCTGACCTACAACCCGACCGGCGGAGGCCAACCCGGCTATATTGCCCCGCTGCCCGATCCGATGGCGCATTGCATGCAGCGTATGGCCGCAATAGTTTTGGATATTTATCGCGTGGCAAATCTGGAGTTTGTCGGCAGCGTGCAGCCGTCCGGTGAAGCGCTGTCGTTCCATTTTATGGAGGCCAACTGTTCGTTGAGCGGCATGGCCGAGATGTGCGAGTCTGCCGAAACCGAGATAGCGCAGCTGGTTAGCTTGTGGCAAGGCGGTAAATTTACCGGCAATATCAGTTATCCGACCGATTTTAATCTTTCCGATGTGATCAAGGCCATTGGCATTGCGATGGACTCGATTAACTTGGGCATGGGCGCCGAGTTCGATAAAGCCGTTAAAAAGTTGCTGGCCAAGCAGGTTTTAAGAAATGACGTTTCGTCCACGACGATGGCGGCGATTGAGAAAGAAATTGATGCGATGGGGGATACTTACGGCGATAGACTGGCACGGCAGCAGGCGGGAGCATGAATAATGATATTTTGATAGCGTGGTCGATATTTTTTATCCAATGGCTTTTGGCCCACGATATAGCTTTGCAATGGAATGCAATCGGCATGATGGTGTTGTGTGTCATTCTGGATAAACGGGAAAGATTATGAACAAGGTAGTTGATCTGTCGGTTGTATCCGACTCAGCGTTGCATTATTCGCCGATTGACATGCTGCGCGATGCAATCGTCGACATCGAAAACAATAACGGCGCTTATCAAGGCAAAAAAGCCTTTTTCATTATCGTGGACGATCAAGGCGATGGTTATTCGTTTGCCTGGAAAATGTCTGGGATGCGCAAGCACGAAGCGATCGGCGTGTTGGGTGTCGCTAAAACCAGGTTAGCCGCAGATTTGGCTGGATTATGACTGCATATAGCCAAGCGCATCTTGATCGATGCCGAGAGATTGTTGCCAGTCAGGCTCGGCAGTATATGAACGTACGCGAACAAATCAATTGCGGAGGTTGCGGCAAGTCAACCGTGATATGGTCGCAATTTCGTTGTTTCCATTGTGGCATCTACTATTGTAGTGGTTGTGCTAAAGATCATTTCGGCCCTGATCTGGGGCCAGTTGGATAATGCCCGACTACGCCGAACTCTACAAACGCCTGGCGCAAGAAATCCTCAAGCGCGACGGCCAAATAACCGCCGACACCGGCGCATTCGTCAAACAATTTCTAACCCAATTAAGAGCCCAAGGTTGGCGGCTGTCAGGCGATGCCGAAGCCGCCCTGAATGCGCATTTATCTACCGTTAATAACACGCTTCAAGAGGCTATCAGTAGCGCGGTAGTAGTGGCATCCGGTTTGCCGCTGACCGTTGCCAGCCTGCAATCCGAAACAGTCCTGAAGCTGGCCGAGCAAGCTTTTATTACGCGTTGGCCGGACGGTTTGACCTTGTCCGATCGTATTTGGCGCTGGAAAACCGACACGCGTCGCGGCGTGCAACAACAGTTACAAGCCGGTATTCGCCAGGGCAAAGCGACCAGTGCTGTCGTGTACGATATGCAACGGGCCATCGAACGCGGCGGGAACCGCTTTAAGATTGTCACCAACCATGCAGACGACTGGGTCAAAGAGTTGCACGAATCGGCAATCGGCCTGATCCACGACCCGAACGCCCGCGCCGATTGGAACAAGGTTGTCGGCGAAGCGGAAGAGCGTATAGCGATGCTCAAAAGCACGGGTTCCCGCTCCGCCGCCGAGCAGGTGTTAAAGCAAATCAAGGCCGCCGTCGACAAAGGTTCCGAGGCATTAGTCGACAAGGCCGTCAAATGGTGGGTGTACGACAAGCAACTGTACAACCTAAAACGCATTGCTAGAACCGAGATGGCGGACGCCGCACACAACGCGGTGATTGCCTCGGTCGAGGGCGATGAATCGGTCATCGGCTTCCAGTGGCGCTTATCGTCCAGCCACCCGACTACGGATATTTGCGATTATTACGCCAATATCGAAATGGGGCTTGGCAAGGGTGTGTTCACCAGGGATACGGTGCCGCAGCACAAAGCTCACCCCCATTGTATGTGCCTGTTGGTCCCCAGGGTGACGCCGATCAAACAGAAAGGCTCGAAAAATTACGCCGAATTTGTCAAAAACGCCACGCCCGGGCAGCGGCAAACCTTGTTGCCGAACTGGGCGCAAAGCGCTTTGCAGGCCGGCGTGCCGTTGAATGACTTGATAAGGTCCGACGGTTTGGGGCTGGTAACGCATAAAGCCCTGAAGGCGCAATCTCCGTTTGAAGCTGCCCGGCATAAAGGCGGCGCGCATCACGGCTGGTATTTGAAATCTCAGGAATTAACCGACGCCGAGCTGGAAAAAGGCATAAAATCGCTACAAAAGCAGATCGATAAACACCGGCTTTGGATTAGCGACCCGACTACCAAAATCCCCGGCTTTACAAGCTTTCATCCCGATAGACAACGGAACTTAATTGAACGAAAATGGCCGCAAGACATTCAGCGTCAGCAAGAACAAATCACCATACTCACAGGCATTTTAAGGGAGCGCAAACATGACCCAGCAAACTAAATACGCATTGATACTGAACACCGTGATTGAAATAGCCAAAGCCCGAGGGATGGAGAGTCCCGGCAGCAACGAGGCGGCTTTGTGTTACGACTTGATCGAGGCCGCCATATCGGAAGCCGAAGTGTGGGATGTACCGTTGGAAGAAATCGGCTTGGATAACTTCGATACCAACCAACTGTTGCAGTCAAAAGCGGCTTAAACAAAAAATGTAGGTTGGGCTGAGGCACGAAGCCCAACGGACCGAAGCTTTAAAGTGTTGGGCTTCCTTGCGTCAGCCAACCTACAAAATATGATTAAAACGAGAAACTTAAAATAAGCTCATTTAAGCCTCAAAAGCACCTCAAGCGCTGTCGTTGTATTCTAAAAAAAGTTAACACCCATTTAACGGGCCTTCTCGTTGCTTTTAGGCTGATTTTCAGCCGGTCTTTTTAGTCGTTCTCTAAATTATCCCTTCATCCTACTGCGAAGCCCTTCGCATTACTTCCAACTTCATCACCCGGTAACCTGTGCTGGAAATTTATTTTTTCCTTTGTACAGGATTTCGAGCATGTTCAGACCCAGTCATAAATTATTCAACGCCGAGCCCGATCAAGCCGCTGGCGGAGCACCCCAGAATACCCCTACCTCTACTGTCACTCCCGAAGCCGGTGCTCCGGCTTCGGGTGCGGTTGATGTACAGGCGCAAATCAATGCCGCGCTGGCTCAGCAACAAGCTGATTTTGCCGGGCAATTGAAAGCAGCAACCGGACACAGCGACTTAAAGGCGCTGACTGAGGCAAATCTTAAAGCACAGGGCAGGCTGCAAGAGCTGGCAGACGCTAGAGATGCTGACGCAAAAAAATGGCAAGGCAAGTACGAGAAAATGGCTGTCGCTCATGCACTGCTGGCAGCGGCGACCGAAGCAGTCGATCCGGCCACGATTAAAGAGCTGTTAGCCGTCCGTGCCAAAGTTGATGACAACGATAATGTCACCATCGACGGCAAACCCGTTGCCGACGCGGTTAAAGCATTGCTTGAAGAACGGCCGTTTTTAGCCAAGGCCCAAGGCGACACCGGTTCTGGCGCGCCGCCCAATGCCGGTAGCGCGGCGAAAAATCCTTGGTCGAAAGAGCATTGGAATTTGACCGAGCAAGTCAACCTCAACAAAACAAATCCAACCCTGGCCGCGCAATTTAAAGCGGCTGCCGGCCACTAATTAGGAATCGATCATGGCAAAAACCACTATTGCAAACTTGTTGACGCCTGAAAACTGGGCAGCTTACCAGGTCAACCCGACCGCTGTTAAAGTCGCCATGTGGGCGAGCGGCATTGTCGGCGCGCTGACCGACCTTACCTTGCCCAGTGGCGGCGGCACGGTCAACCTGCCGTTTTTTGACGACTTGACCGGCGATGAAGAGAATCTAAGCGGCACTGATGCGTTGACTGTCGGCAACATTGGCGCCGCGAAAGATGTCGCGGCGGTGATTGGTCGCGGTCGTGCCTTTAGTGTCAACGATCTGGCCAAGGTGTTATCCGGCGCCGATCCGCTCAGGGCGATCATGGAGTTGATCGACAGCTATCAAATGCGCCAATCGCAAAAAGAGCTAATTAATATGTTAGCCGGCGCATTCGCTGCCGCGTCGATGGCCGGCAACGTCTCGGATATTTCCGGCGGTGCTTCGGAAGCGGTTCGCGCAATCAATCAAAATACGTTTCTGGATGCTTGCCAATTGCTGGGCGATGCCAAAGACGGCGTGTCGGCGGTGGCTATGCATTCGGCCACCGAGACGTACTTGGCCAAACAACAAATGATTGTCTACGAAACCACGGCTGACAAGAGTCAACGGATTGGCCGTTATCAAGACAAAGTCGTCATCGTGGATGACGGCCTGCCGGTCTCGTCAGGCACTTATACCTCGTATATTTTTGGTCCTGGCGCTGTTGGTTTTAAACAGGACACCATTGGCGAAAGCGACATTGAGACCGACCGCGATATTTTGGCCGGCGACACCGTGGCTACGTACCGTCGGCGCTTTATCCTGCATCCGCGCGGTATTAAATGGAAGGGAACGTCGGCCGGCGACTTTCCAAGCCGTACCGAACTGGCGACCGGCACCAATTGGGAGCGCGTGTACGAGAACAAGAAAATCCGCATCGTGCAGTTCAAACACAAACTTGCATAGGTGACGTATGGGATTGACAGCATTTAATCGGGCGCGGCGGGAAGCCGCAGCCCAACAAAAAACCGGTACTGAAGACAGCGACAACGCCAAGTCCGTCAAAAAAGGTAAAAGGAATGAGAAAACGGCTGATAGCCCTGATGCATCAACGTCTGCGGCTGCATCGGACACAGCTGACGGCCAGAAAAGCTAATGGACATTCGTCTCGACCTGGGCAATGTGCCGTCGGTGCTGGCGGCATTTAGCGATCCGCAACTGGCGCAGCGGATTGTTAACGCGGCCGCCGAGCGCTACACCGACGACACGCTGGACTGGATTCATGCCGGGCATGCCTTTACGACGCGTAACGGGCAGCTTGAACAATCTATCGGTTGGCATCCTAACGGCAACGGCTCGGCCACGGTTTATGTCAATGCCGATTACGCCATGTATGTTGAGGATGGCACCCAGCCGCATGTCATCAGACCGAAGGACCGCAAAGCCTTGCGCTTTCCTGTCGGAGGCGGTGCCGGTTTCGGTTTTGCCCGAGTCATTAACCACCCAGGGAGTAAAGCGCACCCTTTCTTTTTTGCTGATAGGGACAACCGAGTGGACAACATGCAAGCGGCCGCGATGTCGGTCTTGGCTCATACGATGGCTAATCAACATGGCTAAATATGCGCAATTAACCGATTGTACCGATCCGTCAATCACGGTAACCGAGACGCACCTGGATGCCGCCGACGTCTACGTCGACAGCGAATTATGGGCGCGGGGTATCGATCCGGTCGGCGTGGCCTTGCCCAATGCCGCGCTGACCAAGCTGGCCGCAACCTGGGCCATACAGTTGGCATCGGTTGAAGGTGCGATTACCGACAACTCGCCGCTGATCGATAAAGCCAGGCAATATCGCATCATTGCGGAAGCTATCGCCAAAGGCATTACCCGTGAATCTCTGGGGCTAACAATCAAGGCGGGTTCCGGCTTCGGCAATGTCAGGATTGGGCGCGGTTAGTGCATGAACGGGATCAAGTTCAAACGCGGCACAACCTTGGTGTTGCACGGTCAGTATCTGGACGATGCCGGCAACCCGGCGCCGCTCACCGGCGTAACGTTGAAAAGCCAGGTACGCGATAAGGACAAACTGATTGCTGACTTGACAATTACAGTCATTGACGAAGACGCAGGCGATTATGAGCTATCGGTCCCGGCCGGAACGGCGAAATGGCCGGTCGGTACGCTGGTCTGGGACATTAAGGAAACTGTCGCGGGTGTACACCGGTATACGCAGACCTTGACGATGCTGATTGAGGACTCGGTAACCGAATGAAGCATGCGTTTACCGCGTTGCCGGGGTCGGACATTGCCATTGTCGGCCAGGGCGTTGTATCGACGACGCATGCTTTAACCGCACTGCCGGATGTCGGGGCGGAGGTGTCAGGCGGCCATGTGATGGCCTTACACCGGCTGAGTCTGGCGGCGGCCTCATCGATTGAGGTGATCGGGGGCGGCGGCAGTGTGACGGTCGCGGTGTTGTCTGAGTTTGGCATGCCGGGGCTAAGCGCCTATCAGGTGGCGGTATTAAATGGATTTGTCGGCGATGAGGCGGCTTGGCTGGCGTCATTATCCGGTCCGCCTGGTGGTGAAGTTAGTTTTGATGTGGATTTAGTCACGATTTACAACCTAAGTAAGTAGGAAATAACCATGAGTTTGGAAACACGTTTAACCGCTCTGGCGCAGGCCTTGGGCACCGATGTTAAAGCATTGACCACCGCTATTGGCGTGTTGTCCGGCTTGAATACCACCACTAAAACCAGCTTGGTTGCCGCTGTCAACGAAGTATTGGCCGCGGGTGCTGCCAATGCCGGCAAAATCGGCGACACCAGCGCATTAACCACCACGGCGAAAAGTAACCTGGTCGCTGCCATCAATGAGATCGATGCGGCGCTGGATAACCTTGATTTGACTGGATTGATTGACGATCTGGCCGCATCGAGCGTGACCGACAAGACCTACTCTGCAAACAAGATCGCCAGCCTGATTGCTGCGGCGATTGCCGGGCTGGTTGATTCGTCTCCTGCGACGTTGGACACGCTGAATGAACTTGCGGCCGCATTGGCGAACGATCCTAACTTTGCGGCCACGATTGCGGACTCTCTAGGCAACCGGGTCCGGGTCGATGCGGTGCAGACCTTTACGGGGCCGCAGCAAACTCAAGCGCGGGATAACATCGGCGCTGCGAGCGCTGCCGATCTGGCGGCGTTAATTACTGCGCTGGGCGACCTCGATCATGATTTTGTCGCCGACTATAGCGCAGCCAAGGCGTAAGTCATGAGCTTACAACAGAGGCTGATTGATTTAGCCGAGGCCATTGCCGTGGACATCGCGGCATTGGAACAGCGCAACACGTCGATGGGCAATACCTCTAACATTATCGCCGTCGATACCACGATTGCCGCAGGCACCTCGTACATCGTGATGGATACGCTCGATGTGAGCGCGACTTTGACGGTCAACGGTTATTTGGGAGTTTTATAAATGACAGGACAAATCATATTACTGAGCGGGACAGCCCCTAATCCGCCGTCCACGGGTAAAGTTTCGATCTATTCAAAATCGGACAAAACTCTGTATACCCAAGACGACCAGGGAAACGAACAAGCCTTGGCGACCAATGTGATCGGGGCTGTATCCCGCTGGCCGGGCATGACGGTGCCGAATGGTTTTGCCGTATGCAACGGGCAGCTGCTCAGTGTCAGCCAGTATCCTGGGCTGTTTACGGTGCTGGGCAATAGCCACGGCGGCGATGGCGTAACCACATTCGCTTTGCCCAACTTGCGGAGCGCGGGAGGCTATCAAACGATTATACGGGTTTGCAATGCGGCGGAGGCTGTCGCCCCAGTTACCGTTATAGTCCCTTGCGTCATTCATGGTCCGATGCCCGATGGCTACTTAGTCGGCGATGTGTTGGCCTTTACTGTGCAGCTAATCGAACCTGTAGCAGTGGCGGGAGGCCCGCCTAAATTATCTATAACCATTAACACGACCACTTACTCATTGACACGGCAAGCCGGAGCCACGGCAACCGAGTGGCACTACCAGCACACCATGACAACCAGTGATAGTGGCACATTATCCGCCGCGATCGATTTGAACGGGGCCGCCTTAACCGTCGGTTCTGCGTCCGCCACGTTAAACGCGGCTTATTTTTCAAATAACAAAAATCTGTCTACCGATCCTGATGTCCTGAGTGCCGCGATGACGCCTGCTGCCGAGACGTCTTCGATTTCGCAAAATCACGCGCTTTCGGCGATTGAAGCAACAACGACACCCACTGCCGATACCGGTAGTGTTTCATAAAATTAATTTCTGAGGTTTATATGGCTAAATATTTACACCCTAATGTACTGGACGGCGGACCGTTGCTGATTAAAACATCGGCTCAGCGCGTGGCCCTGGTAAAAGCATTCGCTGTCGGTAATTCCTACGCGACGGTGACAGGCAATATTGTTGCTGCCGCAGCCACAACGTCAGCCGATTTTACCTTGGCTAACCAGGGCGGCAACGGCCGGAAGATTACCTCGGCGACTAAATCGCCCACGGCGTCGGCGTCAAGTACGTCAGGAGACGATTTGCATTTTGCGCTTCTCGATGACACTAACAACTTAGTGCTTGCCGTTACCGATGAAACCAGTAACCAGGTCATCACCTCGGGCAACACGGTCAATATCCCCGCGCTCACGTTCAATTTCAACCAGCCGGTTTAATCCATGAGCCTGGGAGCGTTATTAGCCTTACGTCAACGCCTGAGTACCCATGCGGCGCTTAATGCGTATTGGCAGGTCCGCTACGGCAAACCGGCCAAACATTTGATCGGCTACAAGAGCGCTCCCAACGCTAATGATTTTCCGTTTGTTTGTTACGTACCGACCAAGGCCAAGCGCAAATTCAATGCGTCCGGCCATATTGCCGCCAGCGTGGTAGTCGGAGTGCATGAGCAAGGCATTACGGACGATGTCTTTGACGGCCTCAGTCGCTTGGACGAGCTGGAAGAATTGATTATGAGCGCCTTAGTACCGTTAAAGCTGGATACCGAATTTACCGTTGCCGCAGACGAAGTTGCGATTTTTTACGACCTCGGCACCCGGCATCCCTTCCACGAAAAAGAAATGCAGTTATCAATCATCAGGAGATGAACATGGATATCGAACCGGAAAGTGAAGTTAATAAACTCAAACGCGTCAAAGTCAAACTGAAAAAGCCGCACACCCACGCAAGTGTCGACTATGACGAAGCGGCCGTTAAGACGGGCGTCGAAATCGAAATCACGGAACAACAAGCCAAGTCTCTGAAAGAGCTGGGCGTTATTTAATACGAACGTCATTTAGGAGTACGTTATGTCAGGTTTTTTAGGCTCAGGCCGCATTTATATCGATCGCAAAGTCGGTGGCGTTTACAGAGGTTTTAAATACATCGGTAATGCCACTAAGTTTGAAATCAAAGAAAATACCGAAAAAAAGGAGCGGGTATCAAAAGACCGGGGCAATTATGGTTCCGCGCTCAATACGGTGTTCATCAAAAAACCTGGTGAGGTCAATATTTCACTGGACGATTTGGATAAAGACAATCTGGCCTTGGTGTTCCTGGGTGATACCTCTAATGTATCAGTGACCGGCGGTACCGTCACCGATGAGGTCGTTATCGCCTATCAAGGCCTCATCATTAAAACAGCCAAACGCAAAATCAGTAATGTGGTGTTGACTCATTCGATCAGTACGCCGACTTACGCGTTAGATACCGATTATGAAATCACCGACCCTGATCTGGGATTAATCAAGATTATCGGCGGCACCATTACTGACGCGCAATCGCTAAAACTCGACTACAGCTACGGCAGCATGACCAGCAGCAAAGTCGCAGGCGGTACTAACTCCAGCATTATCGCCAGGATTTTGTTTGACGGCGTCAACCAGGCCGACCAATCCAAAGCAGTGGTCAATGTGTTCGAGGCGGTGTTATCGCCCACGTCGGGCGTTGATTTTCTTGCCGATGATTTCGCTAAACTGGATCTGGCCGGTATCGCCAATGTGCCGGTAGGAGGCACGGCGGCTTATGAAGTCGAGATGGATGTGGTGTATAGCTAATGCGCAGGCAAAAGCTAATTCCATTGGATGACAATCGGTCGGTAATCGTTAAGGAGCTGCACGTCAGAACTGCCCGCAATATGATGGAGCAAGTCGAGAAGCTGGCGCAGGTTGATATTATCGATCTGTTTACTAAACGCTTCAATGAAGTGCTTGAGCTGTTAGACGATTGTGTACAAATGCCGCCGGGTGAATCGCTGGACGATTTAACCGGTAGCGAATTAATCGAGGTAAAAGAGGCATTGCTGGAGGTCAATGCCGGTTTTTTAGACCTGCTGGGACTGGTGGCGGCTCCAGTCCCTCAAGAAACGTAATAGAAGCGCTCGACAAAGCTTGTATCACCCTGATCGAGCGAGGCCACGCCGGGGTTTTTGACTACGGTTGGCAGTTTTTCATCACCGCGTTGACGTGGGATCGTAAGTAGGGCGCGCTGTTGCCTATCCTACACATATTTGAAAATAAACATGGCATCCACTAGAGATTTAATTGCACGTATTATTCTACGCCTCCAGGATGAGGCGAGCCGCGGCCTGGATGTTGCGCGCGACCGTGTCCGTGGAGTCGGTCAGGAAATCAATCACGTCAAGCAGATGGCAATCGGCCTGTTTAGTATTGCCGCCCTTAAACAAGGGGCTGAAAGCTTGACCGGCTTGTCAGACAAATATGCCGGTTTAACCGGTCGCATTAAGCAGGCCATCGGCCCGACCGGCGATTTAGCCGGAAAACAACAGCAACTGTTTGATATTGCCCAGCGCACCAGCGTGGCGCTTGATGGTACTGTGCAACTGTATGCCAGAGGCGCTCAGGCTCTAAAAAACCTGAATAACGGCCAGGAGATCGCGGCTAAGTTGGCCGAAACCGTTAACCTGTCGTTCAAGGCGCAACAATCCGGCGCGGCTGAAGTTGCCTCGACCATCACCCAGCTTACCCAATCGATATCGACAGACGCTGTAGAGTGGGAGGACTTCGGCCAATTGGCAGACACCAACCTGATGCTGGTCAACGTTGCGGCCAAGAATTTAGGCTACGACGGAATTGGCTCATTAAAACAGGCGATGGCCGACGGTAAAGTCGGCAATGTCGAGCTGGTTAACGCCATTGTGTCCGGTTTCGATGAGATCAAGGCGGCTGCCGACAGTATGCCGAGCACAGTGGCTGCATCCTGGACGAAGCTGGAAAACCGGTTGTTAGTTTTTGTCGGTCAATCGAAGTCAGCCTCTGCAGCCGCTGAACAAATTGCCAACGGTATCGGCTTTATCGCCGACCATCTTGAGCAGTTTATTGAAGTCTCTATCAAAGCCGGTGAAGTGGCGCTGGCAATGTTTGCAGGCAGTAAGCTTAAATCTCTGGTGATATATACTCAGGAGATGATTGCAGCAAGGGCAGCAGCCAGGGCTCTGGCTGTTGAGCAAGCGGCAGCGGGTACCGCGGCAGGCGCGGCGGCCGGACAGATGAGTATCTTTGCAAAAGCTATTACTTTGATTAACAAAGCGGTCGGCGCATTAGTCGCCTGGGAGATCGGTCAGACCGTTGGTAAATGGGCGTTGCAGTTTGAGTGGGTTCAATACGTCGGAGCTAATGTCGCGCAAATGACCGCCAAGTTTGTTGCGTTTGCCGATTTTATGACTCGCCCGCTGTCGTTAGAGAGCTGGAAAGCATTCAGGGATGAACTTGGGAAGATAGACGTACATTTCGATGGCGTTCGGGCGCGCATCGGCGAGGCCGATTCCGTCTATGCGGAGAGCGCACAAAAAGTATCAGCTTCCGAACAGGCTAAAACCCAAGCTATAGAAACCGAAGCGATCAAACAAAAAGAAGCATTCAAAACCGTGCAGGACGCAGTCAAGGCGCTGACCGCCAGTATCGACGCCGACACCAAGGCGCAAACTGCAGCGATTGCGCAAGGGCTGGCTGAACGCCTGGCTGCGATCGACGCGATGAATCGCAGCGAAGCGCAAAAAGACACGTTGCGTGTGGCCGCCAAGCTGGAGGCGTCCGATCTTGAGTTGCAATTACAGCAACAGGCCAGCGTGGCCAAACTGGCATTGATCGATCAAGAGTATCAAGCGGAACTGGCCGGCGCCGCTAAAAATGCTGCCCGTACTGCAGAAATAGAAAACCAAAAAAGACAAGACAAGTTGGCGGTTTATACCGGTCTGGCCGACTATTACCAGGGCGAAGTCGGCCGCTTGTCCCAAGTCTACGCGACGGAATACCAGGCGGCACAACAAGCCAAGCAGCAATTGCAAGCCTTGAACCAAAGTCACGAACAAGCCTTGTTTGAAGTCAAGTTGATGGGCATGACCGAGCGTGAAAAGCTGGATGCTGAGGAGTCTCGTTTTAATGAACTCACGCGAAAAATTGAGGCTGAACAGCGCAAGGGGGATCAGGCCGATCAAGAAAAAATCAAGGGATGGTTGATAGAGGCAAAAGGCTTGCACGATAACATCACCAGCGCAGTCAAGGACTCCGGAGATGCACAGTCAGAAGTCCGCGGACGTATCGACAAGCTATTCAAGATCGAACAGAAAACCTTGGTCGATACGGCCAACGCCCATACACAAAGTGCTGAGCGCGCTAAGCAGGCATGGGCTGAAACTGCCGATATGTTGGAGGCGACGCAAAAAACAATCGCAGGTATTACCGAATCGCTGAACAAGGATTATGCGTTAAAGATCGGCATCGACAGTGCCAGTTTAACGGCCGCTCAATCCGCCATTGCCGCGCTGACTGCACCGGCGGAAAAAGTCATCACGATCCGTACGGTTGAGGCAAATGGCAAGGAGCCGGCAGCACAAGCCACCGACGCAGGCAATGCGCCTGCGGCACAGGCGACCGGCGGCCCGGCAGGCTTACCGACCGGCGAGCCGTGGCGTCTTGCTACCGGCGGAACGGTCGGTGACTTCATGCGCCGATTAGACGGCCATAAGCCGTTGGCCGGACTGCTGCCCGGTTACGGTGGCGGCGACAAGGTTAAGGCGCTCTTGGAGCCCGGCGAATTCGTTGTCCGCAAGGAGGCGGTACAAAAGTTGGGGCTTCCTTTTATGGCATTGGTCAACGCGGGCCGGGTTCCGGTCGGCGATGTGATTCGCCGCGCATTGGGTGGCCCGGTTGATGAGCCTAATTGGGACATGATCAATAGCCAGTTATTCAATATCGTCCAGTCGTCTGCCCGATTAGGCTCGGCTGGTGCGGGCAACATCCAGGCCGTCGCATCGGGCCAGGCCCAGCGCAGTGATAGCATTATCTGGAAGGCCATGACCACACAAATTGAGGATTTGCTAAAGCGTGCCCATGCGCCCTGGCTCAAGGATGAGGCGATTGATGTGTTACGGCTGGCCACCGAGGAGTTTCAGCATAACGGCGCTGAAGCCGATATGGAGGTGATAAAAAATCGCATCAAACAGATGATTGATAAGCGTGTCGCTCAAGTCGTACCATCCTCCGCAAAGCAAATCGCAGCACTGCCGGCCGGGAAAACCTTGGGCGAGGTGTTAAAGTCTCCGTCCGTCGGCGTTACACCGTTTGCCGATATCCGTGCCGCCATGCAACAGCGGGCTAACACGTTTAGTGTACCCATGCCGGTTATACCGGCTCAGCCTGTTGCTTCAGCCAGTCAATCGACAGCATCCGGAAACACGATGCGTGTGCAGTTTGTCTCTCCGGAAAACTCAAAATCAGAGGGCGTGTTTAAGCCATCGGATGCAACGGCATTATTGAGAGTGCTGAAAGATGCGGGAGCCCGGACTGTATGATGCTGGACGCTATAGAGCTGCCCGAAGACCTGATCTGGTCGGATGAATTTGCCTGGAACCCGGTGCAGCGGACCAAGTCTTATACGTTAACCGGGGCTTTGGTTTTGGAAACCGGCGTCAAGCAGGCGGGGCGGCCGATCACCTTGGTAGGCGGAGCCGATGCCGCTTGGATCGACCGTACTACACTCACCGCGCTGCAGACGAAACTGGCTACAGACGAAACGATGACATTGACGCTGAACGATGCGCGCGTATTCAGCGTGGTGTTCGAAAGCGATCAACCGATTGAAGCGACGCCGGTGATTGACTACTCGACGCCTGCCGGCACTGACTGGTATTCCTTAACTCTTAAGCTCATGCAGGTTTAAAAATGGCTGACATTTTCGCGGAAATACACGCGCTAAACGATTTTTATAGCAATTTCAGGTTCGTCACTCGCACTGATCGTCTGCGTCGTGAGCGCGTGCTCGACCTGGACGGTTTAACACATGCTCTAGCTCAATCAGCAGACGCTGTAGGTTCTGTTTATCCTGCATCTCAGGCGGAACCTGCGCCACAGCCTGTTCCCAAAGCCCTACATAATCATCACGCAGACGGGCCAGGTCAATGTTCGGTTGTTCGAATACAGCAAGGGCAAACGCACGTAACGATAGAACTTCGCTCGTGAGTTTTTTCAGGGTGTTGTGTTGGTCTACAACGGCTTGCTCAAGTTGTTGTAAGCGGTCCATAAAGATTTAAGTAAAAGGTTAAAGAATGGCAATCTTATCAGGCGACATTAAGTTATTAAAATCCGACACGATGTCGGACGCGCCGGAAGGCGGCGGCGCGATCACAGGGCAGGTGATTATCGACGGCGAAAGCAATAACATTTTCGACGATATCTCTACCCTGGATCGGGTCTACGGCGCTGTCCACATGCGCAAACTATTCCCTGCCGTGCAAACGCCGAGCGTCGATCGATATTTCGGCTCGCACGTCATTATCAGCAAACTGCCGGGCGACAGTAAAATTGGCGTCAATTTATTCAACACCGGCGACTATTTCGACCGCCGCCCTTCGGCCAAAAGCCGGGTTGAGAATTATCGTGCGCGAGGACCTTTGTATAGCGGTTTTTTGTGGGCTACCCAATACCAGGGTAGCCGGGCCATTGTGATTTTTCAGGGCGAGACTGCGGCAAAGCCGGGCATCGGCGATGTGTTGGATTTGGTGACAGCCACTACATCGCAGGCGGTTAAGATTACAAAAATGACCGATTCAGTACAAACATTCTCCGACGGCACCGGGGCGTTCCAGCGCCGCATCCTCGAAATTGAAATATCCGATGTGCTGGTTACCGACTTCGTCGGCGCACAAATCAGTAAAGCGGACCCCACGTCCCCGGCCGCGGTGATTTACAAGACCGTAGTGGCTAATGCGGCTCGGTATTACAGCGCGAGGCCATTAGCGATACCGGCGGCATCGGGGTCGTTAACGATTAAGACCGATTCGGTCTATTCGCAAGTGGTGCCGTCTTCGCAATCGGAACTGCCGCTAATCGATATTGGCGCCGGAGGTAACGCTATCCCTTTAATTGAGAGCAGTAGTGCCGATGTCACCATTAATGTGGCTAATTCCGGTAGTACGTCTGTTTTGATATTTTCCCGTTATCTCGGTAGCCCTATTACTCCGGGTACGCTCAGAATTGTAATGGTGGCTGTAGGCACCTTAACTGATATTGCCGGATCATTGATGTATAACGGTATTGCGTACGGCACTGTTATTTATGCCACCGGAGAACTTAAATTTAAATTCCCTGCAAACCCGGCACCGAGTTCCGCTTTATCTTGCACGTTCCGCCCGGCTGCTGCCCCTATCCGCGTAGCTGATACGACATCTATCCGCGTCACCGCTGCAAATCGGGGCTACGTGTGGACGATCAACCTCAACCCGGCCCCTAAACCGGGTGCATTGTCAGTCAGTTATCGTGCCTTAAATACCTGGTATGAATTACACGACAACAGCAACGGCGGTTTGATCGCTGAAGAAGTCGGTATCGGCTCGGGTAGCCTTAATTACGTGACCGGCTCAGTCACGTTGACCACTGGGGCGCTGCCGGATGCGGATAGCGATATCATTTTTGCTTGGGGACAAGCGGCCGATTTCTTTAATCGCTCGGCTATTACGCCCGGGAAGGTGAAAGTGACTCATCCTCTTGGCCAGGCCGGTTTCGATGCCTCAACGTTGACAATCGATTGGGATGACGGCGATGCACGGACGGCATCGGTTAATGCGGCCGGTGTAGTTTCCGGAGATGCTACCGGGCAGCTTAATTTAACGACCGGACTGCTTGAATTTAGCCCGGCGGCATTACCCTTGGGCGGGACTGACTTTACCGTTGCTTACAATCACGGCGCTGCAATCAGCAAAACGCTAAGCGAATTTAATGTGTCCGGAAATATGATCACCTTAGATCTGGGCGATACCAATATCATTCCAGGATCATTGAAGATCACCTGGTCGGCGCCTTGGGCCGCCGATCCTCAGTACACCGTGCCGGTGTCATCCGGTACACTTCAACAGCAGGATGCCGACGATGGTGCCGGGGTTTTGCGGGGTGGGCGGTCATCGTCGATCGACTACACAGCCGGTACATTGACTTTTGACCCGACCAGTAGCGTCACCTATAAAGCCGCTAATTGGTTTAGGAGTGGCCATACGCCGGTTGTCGGTAGTATGGCCGAAGGCCTGTATAACACTATTACCGGCTACAGTGATGCCAGCGTACAGACCTCAGTCCCGTCTGCTTTCAGCGTTATCTACAGGACGGCGTCGGCGGGGTCAACGGCTAATGAAACGTTAACATTATCAACTATCAAACTGGATTTAACACCAGGCTATGCCGAAGCCATTGTGGCAGGTTCAGTGCGCTTTGCGTTGGGTCCACGTACGTACGTGGATCGTAACGGTCAGCTCTATTACGATATTGATGCTGTCACCGGCGCGGGCACTTATGCCGGTACGATAGACTACAGCACCGGAGATTGCATTGTGACCGCCTGGGCGCCACTGGCATCGGCCGACATAACCTTGCAATCGTTACTGACTACAATGAATTTCCAGCCGATTGAGTTTGCGATCGGGCGTACACCGGCGGCGCCGGTCAAGGTTGGCGTTTTCCAGATCAGGGCAACGCCTGCAGACGGCGGCGGACAAATATCGGCAACGGCGGCGAGCAATGGCGACATTATTGCCGGCGATATTGATGGATTCATCGAATACGAAACCGGCGTCTGGCGAGTGCGTTTCGGTCAACGGGTGGCGGCGGCGGGCCACGAAGCCGAGCCGTGGTTCGATCCGGACGCAGTTGTCGAAGGCCACATTTTTAAACCCCGTTTTGTCTACGCGGATACCATTTTGTACAGTACTGTGGCTTACACCTATTTGCCGCTTTCTTCGGCGATTCTCGGCCTGGACCCGGTGCGTTTGCCTTCAGACGGACGGGTTCCGGTTTACGCTCCCGGTGACGTTGTGGTCATTCTTAACGATCAAACTACCGTCGGCACGTTTACCAGCGGACAAGCCATCAATCTGGGTGCCGATCGGGTAAGACTCGCTAAGCTCACTGTTAAAGATGCGGCGGGCAACCCTCTTGCGGCCGCTAAATATCTCGCTGATCTGGATACAGGTGCTATCACATTCGGCGATTTGAATGGCGTCTCGCAACCGTTGACTATTGTCGACCGCATTGAAGACATGGCCGTATTAAGCGATGTACAGATTACCGGCACTCTATCGCTATCCAAGCCGATCACTCATAACTTTCCGTTGTCGGGAACTTTGGTATCAAACGCTATTGTGTACGGCACTCTCTATGCACGGACCTCGGTGCCGTTTACCCAGCAAACCTGGACCGGGGTGTGGTCCGATGCGCGGGTCGGCAACAGCATAGCGGCTCAGTACAACAATACGCAGTACCCCATTCTGGTCGATAACGCCTCGGCCATCCAGGAGCGCTGGGTGGTGGTATTTACGTCGGCCTCGGCGTTTACGCTAACCGGCGAGCATATCGGGCAGATTATTTCCGCCGGCTCGATTGCAACTCTCACAGCGCCGATTAATCCCAATACCGGGCAGCCTTACTTCAGTATTCCTGCGGCGGGCTGGGGCACAGGCTGGGCATCCGGCAACGTGATGCGCTTTAACACCTATTCATCCAATGTGCCGACCTGGGTGATCCAGGCTATCGCTCAAGGCGAGGCTACGGACGATGATTATACCTTCGCCCTGGAGTTCAGGGGCGACATCAATGCTTAACAAGAGGAGACCTTTATGAGCGCATTAGCTTTTTCAACAGCATTGAGAAACAGTCGGGCGCAATGCATTGCCGCTGCGCTCGATGCCGGCGCAACCCCCGGAAAAATCCTGCTATACACCGCACCTCGGCCAGCCACCGGCGCCGCTATCACTACGCAAACGCTGATCGGCACCTGTATGCTGTCGGACCCGTGCGGTACAGTGTCAAATGGTGTGCTGGTATTCGATGACATTAACGATGACGACTTGGCCGACGCGACCGGTGTGATTGCCTGGGCGCGAGGCGTGGATGGCGATGACGCATTTGTGTTGGATATGTCCTGCGGCATCGAGGGCAGCGGCGCGGCGTTAATATTTAACACGTTGTCCGCGCAGATGGGTGGGGCTATTCAGATTCTATCGGGGTCTATTACCGAGGGTAATGTGTAATGGTAGGTGATCCGCATTTCAGTAATGTGTCGCTGTTGCTACACATGGATGGCGACAATAACTCAACGGCATTTATTGATAGTTCATCTGCATTAAAAACAGTGACCAGTCATGGCGATGCTAAGATAAGCACGGCGCAGAGCAAATGGGGAGGGGCATCGGCATATTTCGACGGGACTGGTGATTACCTCACCGTCCCTCACTCGACAGGGTTGGACCTAACGACAGGTGATTTCACCATAGACGCGTGGGTTTACTGTACCGCATTAATAGCGTTCACTCAGGAGATTATCGATAAAGACGGCGTTTCAGGGTCTAGCTATCCCTCATACGCTCTTGGTATAACCTCAGGTGGTTATCTGTGGGCGTTTCTGGGTAACGGCGGCGGAGTATCGCCTGCTGGCACAGCGTATACCGGCTCATCCACCGTAACATTGAATGTTTGGCACCACGTAGCACTTGTAAAAACGGGCTCAACCTGCAAGGGGTATTTAGACGGCGTTCAACAATGGTCGAGTACGGCGGCAACAATGTACAACGGTAGTAAGCCGTTGATGATTGCTAGTTATCAGGGGCAGTCATCGGGAACATCGTTTAGAGGTTACGTCGATGACCTGCGTATAACCAAAGGCATCGCACGATACATCACCGACTTTACCCTCCCTGCCGCCGCGTTTCCAGGACAGGCATTACTCTCTATCTCTGGTTTGATCTCTGAGTCTCTAGCCGCCAATATCTTCATAGCCCGTGCTTACGATGTGGAGACAGGGGTATTGGCCGGCAGCAAAGCGTTTACTGATACCAATGATTTTACTATCGATATAACAATAGATGCCAAAGCCTGTAACGTCACAGTAGGCGTTAATTACAACATTTGGGAACCTGAGACCGTCTACGGCCTGGATGACTTAGTATTTCCTACCAATCCGGTTGCCAAGCCCTACTACTACAAGCGCATTGCCTCCGGTACATCGGGTGCAACAGAACCCGTATGGCCGACAACGCCCGGTGGTTTTTGCAATGATGGGGCTGTATCCAATGCTTGGGAGCTGGTGGAAAGGTTGGTGCAACCGGTAACGCACGGCCCTTTAATCCCATCATAAATGACTTATACGCCCACTTCTGATTTCGAGCTGTCAGGCGGCGATTACACGCCGTCTACGGTCTTTGATTTCAGTATTAATCTGGCTGGTAATCTGACTGCTACAACCGACGCAGCTATTGCAGAGTTTATTGGTGTAATTCCTGGTGTCCATTCCGATTTATTAGCCACAACCGATGCGGCTATCGGTTATTTTGTCGCGACCAATGCGCCTCAAGGCGTTCTGTCTGCACAAATTGATGATGCGGTTGCCGCGTTTGCTGGCAGCAACGAATTTAAGCCAAACTTCATTCTTGTAGGCGGCTACACGCCGTCTACGCTCTTTAACTTCAACGGCACTGCTAATTTACAGGGGATTTTATCTGCGGCAGCTGATGAGGCTGTCGCTGTTTTTACTGGCAGCAACCCGGTAATCATCAACCTCGCTACCACAACAAATGCTGTAGCGGCTTTCGTTGCCAAGAACATCAACAACCACGGAGCTTTTTTTGTCACAACCGATGAAGCTAGCGTAAATATTGCCGGTAGCTATGATCCGCACGTAGAGCGGTTAACAGTCTCTACCACTTTCAGTCGGCAGGAAAGTACGGTAGGGGTGCCTTTGTCAATATCGTCGCCACGCGATCAAGCGGCATATTTTCCATCCCAGTGGGCCTTTGTTCAAGAGCAAACGATACCTGCAAACCTTGCCACGTCGATTATTTACGAGCACACCGACCTACTGCCCGTGGTTGTTGCTGGGCAGGTAGATCAAGCGACGCCGCTAGGGACATCCGTATTAGTTCCAACGGAGTCACTAACCCGGCAGGATTACACGCTGACCGGCGACAACGAACAAGCTGTACCTTTATATGTAGATGCTACCGCCGAATTTAATGAGCTGGTATTTACTTACAAGGGTTCCAGTCATCCCGTGCATGATATGGGCATCACTATTCATGACGACCTACACAAGGTTTACGATGAGCCATCGTTAGCGTTCCGCTACACGCCCAGTGTTAATTTTCTATTGCAAAGTAACGAGGACTACAGTCCTGACAACCCGTTTCTTTGGCCGTACATAGTGCCGGAAATCTTTCTGCAGGTATCTCAGCAACGCGGTGTGATACGGTCGGCAGTCAGCGCCCACTTCCAGTATGCCTCACAAATGGGATTGGAAATTCGCTCAAACGTCCAGGACGCCATGCAACCTTGGACAGGCGGCAGCAGCACGTGGGAGCCAGGCGGCGTATTCCCGCCGCCACCGCCTCCGGTTGACCCGCCCGGCCATGTCACAATACATATACCTGCACAGGATGCCTATATCATGCAACATACACTTTCTGTCACTCTACTGGATTCCACCCCGATCTCGATGTCGTCAGTCAGCCTCAGTCTCGATGCTGATTCTTATGCCTGGCAGTTCAACGGTACTTTGCTCGATAAAGCCGATCTGGACAAAGTCCAACAAATCGGCACCGATGAGCCGGTACAGCTGATTATTACGATTAATGGCTACCCTTTTAAAGTCCTGGTGGAGCGTATCCACGAAACGCCGGAGTTCGGGAAAAGCAACATTACATTGTCTGGAAGGGGCTTAACCGCACTGCTTGGCCAGCCGTACGAACAACCCGCCAGCGCCACCCAAAGCAGTGACCTGACCGTCCAGCAACTCGCTGAATTGCAATTACCGACCGACTGGACAATCAACTGGACTGCAGCTACATGGGTAGTGCCCTCCGGTGCGTACAGTTACATACATCAAACCCCTATCCAAGCGTTAGCTGGTTTGGCTGCCGATATTGGTGCTATGGTGGTGCCCAATCCGAATAACCAAGTCATTAATATCATGCCGCGTTATCCTGTGTTGCCCTGGGATTTTGCCCTATTGTCTCCCGATGTGACTATTCCTGATTCAGTGGCAATCGGCTTAGTGCGTAGCAATGTCGCGCCGTATCAAGCCAACGGCGTTTATGTCCACGGCTCAGAGGTGGGCGGTACATTAGCGTGGTGCCGGCTGGATGGGACAGACGGCGCAAGGCTGGCGTCTACTGTAAGTAATGCCTTGATGACTGATGTCGTGGGTTGCCGGGCGCTGGGCGAAAGGATCATTGCCGGGCAGTACGAACAGCCGTCCATCCAGGCAGTCACCTTGCCCTTGGACGGCGAGACAGTGCCTTTATTAAAGGTGGGCCAATTCGTTGAAATCACGGTTGACGGCGTGGGTGTGCGCGGTATCATCAACAGCGTCAGTATTCAGGTCGGCTTAGGCAGCGTAAGACAGACTATCCAAATCGGCGAGGAAACAACAAACACTTGGGCTATGTTCAAAGAGCTGCTACCACGTGATCCTTTACTGGTTGCCACCCTATCAGTCACCGATGGCACCACGTCGCTGATGACATTGCTTGATAATGGCGTGGTACGAGTCAGAGGCACCGGTACCATAGGGGGCAAATATTACATCCGAGGCGGGAAAATAGATGGCGCGGCGCCAAATATGAGTCAAAATGAGGTGATTTTATAGAGGCACTGGATTTGGCTGTAATATTCCGCAAAATTACTTATTCTTAGCCGCAAAGTTAACGATTTACATATAATTAATTTGGGCATATCGCATTACTAAATCATCGACAATTATAGCGCAAAAAACAGCCAAATATCGCGCCGCGCTACAGTTCTCGATAAAAGCTCCGGTGCTCGGCGCGGCAAACGGGAGAAATACGGTCCGTGCGTAACATCAGTCAGTAAGATAAGACACAAAAAACACCACGAAGACGGCAAGAAAATTGACCTTCGTGGTGAAATTTTTTAGCTATTGCATAGGCATCAATGTCCAAACTAAACCCCCAACAACAAGCCGCTGTTAAAGCGATTGATCATCCCTTATTGGTGCTGGCCGGCGCGGGCAGCGGCAAAACGCGGGTGATTACCGAAAAAATCGCTTACCTGGTCAAGCAGGGCCTGCCTGCGCGCCATATCGCGGCGGTAACTTTTACCAATAAAGCCGCGCGCGAAATGAAAAGCCGGGTTTCCAAACTGCTGGATGACAAGCAGCAGCGCGGCCTACGAGTCTCTACCTTTCACTCCCTGGGCCTGGATATATTACGGGCGGAGTCCAAGACGCTGGGCTATAAAGCCGGAATTACCCTGTTTGACGAGCAGGACAAGTACACGCTGCTGCGTAACTTAATTAGCCACGGCGCAAAAGATTGCGACATCGACAACATCGATAGCTATTCCCGGCAAATCGGCCAATGGAAAAATGCTTTTGTCACGCCGGAGCAATCCTTAACTATAGCTAAAGCCAACGAATACCCGGCGGCGCGTCTTTACGTGGATTTTACTCGCAGCCTGAAAGCCTACAACGCGGTCGATTTCGACGACCTGATTTTATTGCCTGTGTTGCTGTTTCAACAGCATCCGGCCATTCTGGAAAAGTGGCAAAACAAAATCCGCTATTTGCTGGTCGACGAATACCAGGATACCAATATCACTCAATACCAGCTGGTGCGCCTGATCGCCGGTAACTTGGGCCGGTTTACCGTGGTCGGCGACGACGACCAATCCATTTATGCCTGGCGCGGCGCGCAGCCGGAAAACCTGGCGCAATTGCAAAAAGACTATGCCCGCCTGCAAGTCATCAAGCTGGAACAGAATTACCGCTCCACCGGACGCATCCTGAAGGTCGCCAACCAGCTGATCGCCAACAATCCCCATGCCTTTGAAAAAAAGCTGTGGAGCGAGCTGGGTTACGGTGATCCACTACGGGTTTTAAGCCATAAAGACGAGCAAATTGAAGCCCAGCAGATCGTGTCCGAGATCATCCATCACAAGTTCAAAACCGGCAGCAATTACCAGGACTATGCGATTTTATACCGCGGCAACCATCAGTCCCGCTTGTTCGAAAAAGGTTTAAGGGAAAACAATATCCCGTATTTCATCAGCGGCAGTACCTCGTTTTTTGCTTATTCGGAAATCAAGGATATCCTCGGTTATCTGCGCTTGTTTGTTAACCAGGACGACGACGCAGCGTTTTTGCGCGTGATCAACACGCCCAAGCGCGAAATCGGCCCAAGCACCTTGGAAAAGCTCGGCGCGTATGCCAATGAACGCCATATCAGCCTGTTTGCGGCCAGCACCGAATTTGGTTTAAGCCAAAAGCTGTCCGAAAAAGCCATGCACCGGCTGACAAAATTCCGCGACTGGACGCTCGATACCGCCGACCGCATCGAGCGGGGCGATACCTTTGCGGTCATCGAACAGTTCATCGACCAGATCGGCTATTCGCAATATTTGCAGGAAGAAAGCAAAACGAAGGAATCCGCCGACCGTAAAATAAAAAACGTCTACGAGCTGGTCGAATGGCTAAAACGCATCGCCGACAAGGAAACCGACGGCCAAAAACCGCTGGCGGAAATCGTCTCCAAAATCATGCTGATGGACATCATGGAACGCAATCAGGAAGACGAGGCCAGCGACCAGGTCAGTTTGATGACCTTGCATGCCGCCAAGGGGCTGGAATTTCCGCATGTGTTTTTGATCGGCATCGAAGAAAACATCCTGCCCCACCAAAACAGCATCGAAACCGACAACATCGAAGAAGAACGCCGCCTGGCTTACGTTGGTATCACCCGCGCCCAGCGCACCTGCACGTTCAGCTACTGCACCCATCGCAAACGTTACGGCGAAATCGCCGAATGCGAGCCCAGCCGGTTTTTAAGCGAATTGCCCGCAGACGACCTGGAATGGGTCAACAAAAAACAGCTGGACCCGGAAGTCGTCAAAGAGCGCGGCAAGGCAAGCTTGGCGCACTTGAAAACAATGTTGTCGTAATTGCTGCGCCGATCGGTTAGAATACACGCTACGCGCCCGTAGCTCAGCTGGATAGAGTACAGCCCTCCGAAGGCTGTGGTCGGACGTTCGAATCGTCTCGGGCGCGCCATTTATGACTCACTTCTACTGTCTTATGTTTGCCTAACTTGAGTTTGGTGACCGGAAGACAGGCTTCACACATTAGCTATTCTTTGTTTTTAAATTTGTCATTTGGAATATGCTCAACCTGTTCTTCAATATTGCATTGAATTACTGTGGCATAAAATGAAATATAAATACCGCTTTTCAAAATATTAAGACCCTCGCAGCCTTAGCCCAATACGCATAATTACCAAACAACGCGACGTAAAATAATTGATTAACACACTGATCAACTACAGTTGATTCAACTTGTCCGCGCATTTGGTTCATGTCTGCCGACCCGAACGGCTTCAATTCTGCTGCGTCGTCAAACTGAAAAAATGTCGTTCAAGACGTTAATGACGTGTGTTGACAGGTCGAAGAATTTCACCGCGAACTCAAACAGCTGATCGGCTCCGAAAAATGCCAATGCCGCAAGGCCCGTTCTCAACGAAATCACATCGCTGGCTGCTAGCCTATACAATGGGCTTATGTTTTTCCACAACCGGCCGATAACGATTTTGCTTTGCAGATTTAGAAAGCAGATTCGTAATCAATACCGATAGGAATAAGCATATGAAAGCTGAAATACAAGACGAGTTTTACTCTGAAATTGAATGCCTTACGAACCTCATTGAAAAAATAGACAGCTCTCAGGACTTCAAAAATCCACGAGAGTTGATTGCTTATACATTGACATCGATCATTGATGCTAATCGTGTTGGCGCTGATTGAAATTGACCAGGCGTTTTAAGACAAGGATAGTTTTGAGCTCCTTCTATGGATGAATGGGCGTATCTAAAAAAATTACTTTGAAACGAAGACGAAGCGGCCATTATTATCCGCGGTAACCGGCGACTTTTGCCCGGTCTGAGATAAATCTATTTTGGATGCGGCTTAATCGCAGATATTTGACCGTCTACTAAACGAAGCCAAAGTTATTTGAGGTGCCTTTGTCCGGAAATCGCTCGTTGTTGCTCGGGACTGAGCAAAAATACCCTGATCTTCAATTCACGGCAGCAAAACAAAGTGGTATGAATCAACTGTATGGCGCACATGCCGACCGCCCATAGCGCCAGGATCGAAAGCAGGACCGTTTCGGCATAAGCCGGCACGACGCCTTTTAGCGTAATATGCATAATCAAAAGCATCGCACTAAGACTGATCGAAATAACATTGCACGGTTTATAAGCAGTCCCTATCAGGATATTACGCAGAATGTCGCCATTGTATTTCAGCACAAGCGCGGCACTGACCAGTAAACCGTAAATCCATTGCTGTCCTCCTTCGGCAGCGACCAGTAAAGACCAGATAACCAGCGGGCCGATGCCGAGCATCATGCAAAACAGGCCGGTTTTTTTGCCGCGTATTTTGGCGATTGCGCTCCAGCCCGCACTGACAAAGCCCAGGCATCCGACTGCGATGAGTACATAAATGTCAAATTCTGACGAAGATATCAGTGAAGGAATCAGCGTAGCGCTTGTGAAAATGCTGATCACCAGAAAGTTCGCTTCCATTGCGCCGAAGACCGGGAGAATAAGCGCGCGATTTTCCCTGCGCTCCAGGTTGTTGGCGGTCCAGCCGAAACCATAACACAGCGTCAATATGCCGAGAAGATGGGGCGGAGCGTTCAAAGCCAGAAACAGCCCTATAGGAATGGTAAAGCCGATAAAACAATCGAACCAATGATCGTAGAAATCGCCCAAGGGCGTTTCCACTTTCCAGTAACGGGCGTACATGCCGTCCAGACTGTCGCAGATGCAATAGACAAAAGTCAATGCGATAGCGATACTGAAAGTTGCTGCGTGCGGCAGGGGCAGGCAAGAGTCGAACTGGTCCAGGTAAATCATTAAAAAAGCAATCCATGCCGATAAGTGCCCGATAAAAGTAAAAATATTTGGAGACAGGCCGGAAGGTAAAAGGCGCAACAAGCGGTCATTAATTACCCTATTGAAATACGGCTGAACCCATGATCGATCGCTGCAATTAAAGATATATTGGTGGACACGGGAACGGTCTTCGAAGCTGAAATTCATGGTGTTATCGGCGCAAAAAGTCTTTGTTAAAAAATGTATTCCCGGGAAGGACGCTTTTAGTAGTTCAACCCGCGCAAAGAAAGCGGGTAAGTCGGCTGATCAGATAATCGGGTGCGATGCGTTTTAGCAGGTACGCGGCCCTGGCGTCCCAGCCCAAAGGATAGCGCAGTTTGGAACTATTGCTGGCGGCCGCGCGGTATACCGTTTCGGCAATCCGTTCGGCCGAATTGCCGAAACGGTAGAAGCGATCCATGCGAGCGAGTGAGCGTTCGCAGTGAGGTTCATAAGCCGCTAAGGCGCTGCTGTCTTTGGAGCGCGTATGAAAATCGGTTTTGACCACGCCGGGCTCCACCAATTTGACGCGGATGCCGAAAGGCTCCAATTCGTAGCGCAATGATTCCGAAAAACCTTCCACCGCCCATTTGCTGGAATGATAGAGACTGTAGTACGGAAAGCACGAGTATCCGGACATAGACGATATATTGACCAAAGCGCCGTTGCCGGCTGCGCGCATCGAAGGCAGCACCGCGCGAGTTACCGCCATCAACCCGAACACGTTCACCTCGAACTGGCGGCGAACCTGCATCTCGTCGGCGGCTTCGAACGGGCCTATAAGTCCGTAGCCTGCGTTGTTAACCAGCACGTCGATTCGTCCCCAACGTTCCAGCACTTCATTCACTGCGGACTGGATGGACTTGGGATCGCATACGTCCAATTGCGGCCGGATCAGTCCGGGGCGTTCGCCCAATATGTGGTCTTGCGTCGGATCGCGCATCGAGGCCGCGACATTCCAGCCTTGGCGATGGAAATAGTCGGCGGTGGCGAGGCCGATGCCGCAGGAGGCGCCGGTGATGAGTACGCATTGGGTCATGTCATTAAGATTCTGTTGGTTTAATAAATTGTACGAATGTCCACGAAAGACACAAAAAGCACGAAAAATAGGTCCAGGATTTCACGGGCCGGTTCAGTCCTCAGGCTAAAAGATCCGCCGAGTAGGGCGTGCCGTGCGCGCCTTGAATTCTCTCAAGGCGCGCACGGCACGCCCTACCAATCAGCTGCGGTCAAACAGATTATTGCCCGCGCCAAACACATTGCCCGGATCAAGCTCCCGTTTCAGCGCCACCAAGGCATTTTTCGTCGATTCGGAATAAAGTTGCGATATAAACGGCGCACGCAGTTTGCCTATGCCGTGATGATGGGACAGGCTGCCGCCGTTGGCCAGAATAACCGCCCGCATGGCTTGTTCGACGGCATGGAATTTCCGATCGGGATCCTGCATGCCGAATATCGAGGCGCCATGCGTAAAATAAATGCACGCGCCGGTCGGATAAATCTGGGTAACCCTGGCCGACACATACGGCTTGCCCTGAAAACCGTAGCGCTCGTGCTCCCGCTCCGCCGCCAGCTTGACTTCGTCGCAGATGGTCTCGATGCAATCCCAGGAAGCCGAGGTTTCATAGGTTTCGCCGATGATGCTGTAGCGCATCAAAAAATCCCGGATATAAGCAATCGCATAGGTCAGCTGATAGCCGCGCCGGCCGTTTTCCGCGCCGCCGTAAAGTGCGCCGTAACGGCGAACCAGCTTATCCAACGCGCGCCGCTGGGCGATAACTTCATCGGTGCTGCCTTCAAGCACGATGGTCGCGGCCGCCAGCGTTTCCAGATCGAACTTTTTAACCGACGTCAGCAGCCATCGTTGCAGGCGGTGCTTATAATCGGCCCAGCCGCTTAGCGCCGGTTTCAGCGATTGAGCGAAGCGGAATTGCGGGTTATCGACCAGCCGGATGCTGGCGGGCCAGATAGTGCCTTTGGACAACTCCTGCAAAAAAGCAATGCCGGTCGAAAAATCGCGAAACAGGATCGATTGGTATTGGGTGACTTCGGGTAAAGGGCGCAGCTTTAACACCGCTTCAGTGACCAGGCCGAAATTGCCTTCGCTGCCGAACAGCAAATGATGCAGACGGCTTCCGGCGGACACGCGCGGCGCCCGCATCGCTTCTTGCAACGTCCCCGATGGCGTCACCACCGTCATCGATTCAACCACGTCTTCGATGTTGCCGTAGCGGTTCTTCTTCATGCCGCTCGCATTGGTCGCAATCCAGCCGCCGACCGTCGAAAACTCGATGCTGTCCGGCTCATGGCCCAGCGTGAAACCTTCGGCACGAAGCTGTTGTTCTAAATCCGCGCCGCAAATACCCGCCTGCACCGTGACCCGCATGTTGCCGTGTTCCAGGCTGATGATGCGATTCATCCGGCCGGTGTCGACAGCCACCACCATGCGCCGCTCGTCGGCCGGAACGCGCAACGCATTGCTGACGCTGGTGCCGCCGCCATAAGGCAGCAGGCAGACATCGTGCTCGGCCGCCAGCTGCACCAAAGCTTGCGCTTGTTCGGTATCGGCGCAATAAAAAACCGCGTCGACCGGTTTCGGCAGCTCGCCGTAAAGCACTTGGTAGACTTCATCGACAGTGGTTTGTCCGTGGCTATGCGGCAAACGCACTGCGTCGGCAAAACTGATCTGCTCTGCGGGAAATTCCAGAGCCAATGCCGCGCAAAAAGCCTCGTTGCGCTTGGGCTCAGGCAGTTGAACCTCGGCGCGTTCGATGATCGGCTGTTCCGTCGGCAAGCGCACTTTCAGCAAGCTTTCGACGAACGGGATGAAATAGGGCATCGCATAACCGCATATCGAGTAGCGATTGCCGGTCAGCGCTACGGAACCGTCCTGGTCGAGGGTGAAGCGGGTATCGCGAAAGCCCCAGCGATGAGGTTCTCTTTGATTATTCGGCATGGACTGATTCTCTGGGTTATGTGTTTTAGATAGCAAGTGTTTTTCCCTCATCTTTAAGCATAATGACACTGTAGGAGCGGGCCGTGCCCGCGATGTTTGGGGGCAATTGCAGGGCTGTCGCTTCTTCATCGCGGGCACGGCCGGCTCCTACATTGCTTAACTTAATAGCAGTGACGCGCTACGTGGAAATGAAATAAGTCTACATCACAAAAATCCGCTGTTTTCAAAATAGAGCAAATAACTCTCCAGTAATTCCGCGGAAGAATGAAAGCCGATCCCGGCTTGCGCGCAAATTTCGCGGCAGTTGCTATCGTCGACCGGCGGGAATTCCGCATGACGCTGGTCCATTCCCGAAATCATGTTCCGGAACGGAATCAATGCATTGCCGCTGTCATCGTCGGTACCGGCCAGGACGCGCTGTTGCCACTCGGCATAAGGCACAATATCCATCGCATAACCTTTAGCACGCAACACCTCGACCACCTCGGCAATAACCAGCGGTTCAGGATGGCGGATATGAAAAGCCTTACCCAGACTCGAAGCGCTCTGCAAGCCTGCGACAATCACCTGAGCCGCAAAATCCACCGGCAGCATCTCGACGCCGTTTTCCAATGCAGGAATGCAACCCAGCTGGATACTGCTTTTCAGGAAACGCGCAACGAACTGGTCGGTGTTCACAAAACGCCCCGAGCTACTGTCTCCGGTCAGCAAGCCTGGGCGATAAACTGCAATAGGCATACCGCTGTCTTCGGCCAGTTTCAGGATATGTTCGGCCACCCATTTGCTTTGTTCGTAACCGTTGACCAGACTCTCGCCTTCACAATCCGGCGGCCACGATTCGAGGGCAGGATCATTATCGCTGCGCGCCTTGCTCATCAATAGGCCCAGCGTGGATACAAAGTGCAAAGGTTTGCGTCGTCCGGCCGCGGCAAAGCGCAGCATTTCGATCGTACCGGAGACATTGCTGGCGCGCAGGTCGCTATAAGGCAAGGTAAAATCCACATGAGCCCCGGCGCTGAGCACCGCATCGACTTCCAGCGTCAACTGCCGATAAACCGCCTCATCCAATCCCATCAACGGCTGCGCAATATCGCCGACCAGAAGCCGTATGCGCTCGATTGGCAATGCGGTAGACAAACCGTAATAGCCGGCATTAGCGCGCAGCCGTTCAAACGCAGCGTCCGTATTTTCCGCGCGCACCAGGCAATAAATTTCACAGTCGGTGCGCTCAAGCAGTTCCGCCAGCAAATAAGCGCCGAGATAACCGGTGGCTCCGGTAAACAAAATATGACGAGGCGGCCAACAGTCGGCGATTTCATCGGCCGGACACCAGTTTTCCGGCAGTTTTACATCGTCCGCCAGCTTGAGAACAGCTTCTTCGACTATTGGTTGGCTTTGTTGTTGCAGGCGCGACATCAAACCGGCAGCGAGTTCTTGCGGGCTGGACGACCGGGTCAGGAAATCCGCGCTCAAGCGCAGCCCGAAGTCGCGTTCGATCCGATTCACCACTTCAACCGACATCAGCGAATCCAGGCCAAGCAACTCAAGACTCGCATCCGTCGATACCTCCGCGGCAGGCAAACTCAAAGACTGGCCTAATTGCCGACGTAAATAATCCAGCAGGAACGGATAGCGTTCGGCGTCGGGCAGGCGGCTAAAATCCTCATCAAGACGTTGCCGGACCGGTGCCTGATGATTGCCGATGCTGCGCAGTTGCTCGGCCAACAGCGGGCGTAATGCCGACGGTGCCGCCTGTCTTAGATAATTTTCCGCCCGTGACGGCAATACCGCCAAAGCCGCTGGCACATCGCGCGACTCAAGTAGCGCGGCCAAAGCTGCAATGCCCTGTTCAGGCGCTATCGTGCCCATGTCGTTGCCATCCTGGTTACGACCTGCAACCAGCCGGGCATGCATACCCGCTTCCGCCCACGGCCCCCAGGCAATACTCAAGGCAGGCAGGCCATGCATTCTGCGCCAGGCCGCGAAGCTGTCGAGCCAGGTATTGGCCGCGGCATAATTAGCTTGGCCGGGATTACCCAGCCAGCCGGAAGCCGAGGAGCAGAGCGCGAAAAAGTCCAGCGGAAGGCCGGCACTAAGCCGGTGCAGATTCCAGGCGCCGCTGACTTTCGAGGCCAACACATTTGCAAAATGCGGCCAGTCCAGATGATGCAACGGCGCATCGTCCGCAACCCCGGCCGCATGGATAATGCCGCGCAACGGCAATGACTTATGCCGGTCCAGCGCTTGTGCCAAGGCTTCAAAGTCGCTGACGTCTACCGCAACATAAGCCGATTTACAGCCCAGCGCTTCAAGTTCCGCTAAAAATGTGGCTCCTTCGTTATCCAGCGGCCTGCGTCCGGTCAGCAACACCGCTCCTGCACCTTGACTTGCCAACCAGTATGCGAAAAACCGCCCCAGACCTCCCAAGCCGCCGGTGACCAGATAAGTGGCGTCCGCTCGCACATTAAAAGCCGGATTCTGCGGCGAACTCAGCCGCAGCAGCACTTTTCCGCGATGTCGGGCCTGGGCCATATAGCGGAATGCATCCGCTGTGTCAGCCCTGGAAAACAAGCGATACGGAAGAGGATGTAAACGCCCGGCAGCCAAGTCGCCGAGTATCGCGGCGATGCCGTCGGCAATCGCGGCCGGTCGGCTGCGCTGCAATTCCACCAAATCAAAATGGTGGTAGCTTATGCCGGGATAGTTCAGGCTCAAGCGTTCTTCATCCCAAATATCCGCCTTGCCGACTTCGACAAAGCGTCCGTTGGGTGCGAGCGCATCCATGCTCGCGGTAATCATGTCTCCGGCCAACGCATTCAGGACGACATCAACGCCGCGCCCGCCGGTCGCAACACGCACCGTATCGGCAAACGCAGTGGAGCGGGAATCGCCGACATGGACAATACCCAAGCTACGCAGATATTCGCGTTTTTCTTCGGAGCCTGCGGTGGCAATGATATGCGCGCCGACGCTGTTGGCGATTTGTATTGCGGCCATGCCGACGCCGCCGGTTCCGGCATGAATCAGCACCCATTCGCCCGAGCGCAAACCGGCCAGCACCCGCAAGCCATGGTAAGCGGTAAGAAAAGCCACCGGCATGCCCGCCGCCTCGTCAAACGACAACTCAGGCGGAAGCTTGAACACCCGATCATCAGAAGTCCGTACGAAGTCGCGCAAACAGCCTTCTTCGGCAAGCAGGCAAAATACCGGATCGCCGACCGCAACAGTTCGCACATTTGCACCGACGCGCACCACTTGCCCTGCGCATTCACCGCCTAAGGCAGTCGCTTCGCCGGGATACATAGCCAAAGCCTGAAGCACGTCGCGAAAATTCAGCGCCGAGGAAACCACGCGGATTTCCACTTCATCGGCGGCAAGTTCGCCGCGCACCGCCTCTTCCCAGACCAAGGCATCCAGCACGCCCCGCGAACGGCTATCGAGTGCTTGGCAACGTTCGCCAGCCGACGCGGGCTTCCAGGGTTGCAGCCGACAGGCAAACGCCGCGCCGTTACGGATGGCTAAGCGGTTCTCCCGGAATTGCGACAGCCATCGGGCAAGTTCTTTGTAGTCGCCAACGTCGTTGTCCAGGTCCAGATCGACGATGCCGACGAATAAATTGGCATATTCGTTGGACAACACCGCATGAATACCGCTGAACAGCCCGGAGTCGAGCCCATTGATAGCATGCCGGTCCACCGGTTGGGCGCCGCGGGTTACCAGCCATACCGCTTTTAAAGATGGCGAGGAAATAGCATCCCGCAATTGACGCAGCAGATGTTCCAATGGCGATTCAAAAGCGCTGTGACGCGGCGCCGGGCTATTGGATTGCGGCGCAAAAATCAGCTTCGTGCAGCACAATACCAGCACCTCGGCATCATGCTCGGGGATTCGATCGTACCAGCTAAACGCTTTACAGCTTTGCCCTACATTCTCCAGGGCACCGGCGATAGCATTGCGCTCAGCCTCTTCTCCAACCAGGCACCATGACAGGTTGGCGGGTTCCGGCTGCGGCGGGTCCAAACGCTGCCACATCAGTCCGTAATTAACCGGCGCGGCCAAGTTGGCGCCGACCAAACGATGACGCGGCACGGCTTTGACCGAGAACCCGGAAATCTCTCCGGCCAAGCGGCCTTGCGCATCGAACAGCCGCAAATTGGCGGTCAGCAGGTCTCGCTCTTGGCTTTCCAGCAGCACCGCATGGCACCAGTGCACCGTTTCCAGGCCGCTGTAAAAATAAACTCGATCGATTGCAACGGGAATGAATAGAGATGCTCCGCTCAGCAACGCTTTGTATTCCTCCGGAATGCAGCGGGTCAAGGTCTGAAAGCAGGAATCTATCAAACCGGGGTGGCCGGATTCGTTTTCTCCGAGCGATTCCGGGTGCGGGCAGAGCCGCGACAATACTTCGCCGGAGCCTGACCAGACCGTGTCTATCCAACGATAGATCGGGCCCAGGTGGTAACCCAACTGCCAAAAACCGTCATAAAAATCGTTGCCCGTCATCTGTTCGCCGCAACGGCTTTGCACGCCGGACAAATCGAGGGTGTCGGCGCTAACAACAGGGGCTATCGAACTTAGCAGGCCTTTGGCGTGTTCGTGGTGGGCATCGTTTTCCAGGCTGACCACTTCGAACGCAAATTGACCTTCCTGGGCCGGGCGCAACATGAATTGCAAGGTGCGTGATTCGTCGTCGGCCAAGGTTAAGGCGCGCAGTAAACGCACGTTTTCCAGTACGACGGTATTGCCCGGAAACAGGCGGCGGCCGATATGAGCCGCCATCGCCACATAAGTGGCGGCGGCGACAACCACGCTTTCAAATAACCGGTGATCGCCGATATGGGGCAAGCTTCGCGCATCCAGTTCCAGCTCAAACCATTGCTCAGGCAACAGCGGGGAGCGCACATGCCGCCCTAACAACAGTTCCGCGCCTTGGCTTTTCCGTGACGAAGCCTTGCCGACGGCCGGGGCGGGTGCAGCCCAATGGCGGCTACGCTGGAAAGGATAAGTCGGCAGCAACGGCGCGGCCTGTTTATGATGGCCGCAGATCGAAGGCCAATCCGGATTGGCGCCGGAAACATAAAGGCGGGCCAGCGTATCGGCCAAAGCCTTGCCGATATTTTCGCCAACCGGCAGCGCGGCCAAGTGTTGACAGGTTTCTGCCTCTGCGGGAATCGCTTCGTATGCAAAATGCAGCAGCCATTGGCAATCCGGCTTAAGAGGCAAGCCGGAACCGGAACAGAACACTTCAAAAGCGGGTTTTGCGATAATTTCCGTTCCGGCAGCATAGTGCAATGGAATTTTCGTAGCGTTCCACGTGCAGCGTTGCCATGCTTCGGAAAATTTAGCGATGTCACCGCTTGCAAGTAGTCGTGCCAACGAACCTCCGGAAGCCGGTGAAATGGCGCCTGTGGCGCAAGCGCCGGCAAGCAGTCCGGCACCGTCGCCGCAAATCAAGACCGGATCGATACCCCAATCCATCCACAAGGCGGACAGGGAATATTGAAAAGCAAATTGCGCAAACGCAGTGCCATCGTTTTGCAGCGATTTCCAGCAATCGTATTCAGAACTGTCGTCCAATAGTGCGGCACAAGCCTTCAAATGCAGCGCGAATGCTTCGGGAATATCGCGCATATCCAGTTCGGTCGGCAACAACGCCTGACCCGAGAAATAAAAAGCCACCCGGGGCGGCTTGCCGCCAGCTTGTCCAAGATGCAGATCGTTAGGAACGGTTCCATCGGCATAAGCGCTAAGCGCTTTTGATAGCGTTGCGGAATCGTTCGCCGGAACCGCCAAACGGAAATTCCAGTCGCCGCGCGTCGAATTGGCGGCCGCGCAAATCGTCGCGCTGTCCGGGTTCTCAGCAAACAGTTCTGCATATCGGCGGGCAAGCGACTGCAATGCACCGGCGCTATGCGCGGACAGTTTCAGCAGAGGCAACGTCCAGGCTTCCTTAGCCTGATAATCGGTATCTTCGACATACTGCTGAACGATAATGTGGGCGTTGGTTCCGCTTAAACCAAAACCGCTGACACCGGCATTACGCAATTCGTTTGAGTCCCAATCCTGCAAACGCTTGACGACTTCCAACGGCGTTGCATCGCGGCGAATATGCGGGTTCCAGCGCCGGAAATGAAGACTCGCGGGCAACCGGCCTTTACCGACTGCAAGCACGGCTTTGATAAGACCCGCCATGCCCGCCGCTGCTTCCAGGTGGCCGATATTCGATTTTACGGTTCCCAGATATAAAGGATTATCCGCACTGCGATTGTCGCCGAACACTTCCTGCACAGCGTGAATCTCGATCGGATCGCCCAACGCGGTACCGGTTCCGTGGGCTTCCAGGTAGCCAATCGATGATGCAGGCAATCCTGCATTGGACAAAGCGGCGCGCAGCAATTCGGTCTGGGCCTGCTGATTCGGTACGGTCAGCCCGCTGCTGGCGCCATCGTGGTTGACTGCCGACCCGGCCAGAACCGCCAGAACCGGATTGCCGTCGCGCAACGCATCGTCCAGGCGTTTTAATACAAGAGCGCCGGAGCCTTCGCCTCGGCCGTAGCCGTCCGCGTAGGCATCGAAGCTTTTACAGCGTCCGTCCGGAGCTAAGGCCCTGGCACGCGACAGGTAAACTTGCGCCAACGGCGACAGCATCAGGCTGACGCCGACAGCGACCGCGCAATCGGCTTCGCCTTTTTCCAGTGCTTGCCGGGCCAGATGCACGGCAACCAATGACGACGAACATGCAGTATCGACTGCCATCGCAGGCCCGCGCACGCCCAGCAAATGAGCGATGCGTCCGGCGGCGAAAGCCATCGTGTTGCCGGTGCCGGTGTAGATCTCGATACTTTCGGGCGGCGCGCCGTCCAGCAATAATTGCTGGTAATCCTGGCTGCCGATACCGACAAAAACACCGGTGTTGGAATCGCGTAGTGCCGACGCGTTTTCCCCTGCACGCTCCAGAGCTTCCCAAGCTACTTCCAGTGCAAGACGCTGCTGCGGGTCGAGCAATGCGGCTTCCCTTGGCGACAGGCGGAAAAACTCATGGTCGAAGCGGTCGACTCCGGTAATAAAACCGCCTTCACGGGTATAAAACTTGCCCAATTCGTTCGGATCGGCGCTCCACCAATCGTCCAGCCGCCAGCGCTCGGTCGGCATCGGGCCGATTGCGTCGACGCCGTTGCTGAGCAGTTCCCAGAACTGTTCCGGCGAATCGGCGCCGCCGGGAAAGCGGCAGGCCATGCCTACGATAGCGATAGGGCTGGCCGTACTTGTTGCGGTTTTTACGGCTGCTTTTTGCGGCCGGTTGCCCTGGATCAGCTGCCACAGATAATCTTCCAGACACCGTAAATTAGGATGGTCGAAGGCCAAAGTGTCGGCCAGAGGCAGCCCTAGTGCCTTTGTGAGGCGATTTTTGAAATCCACGGCCATCAACGAATCCATGCCTTGCTCGTTAAAGCCCAGCTCGGCATCGAACGCAGCGGGATCGGACAATTCCATGATCTGCGCCAGCTCTAAACGCAATAAACCGTCGAGCTCGTCGCGCCGCCAGTTGCGGACAACGGCGGGCGATTCGGCAACGGGATCTATAACGGTATAAGTACCGGGCAATCGGTTCAACAACGGGCGGACGCGGCGGCTTTCCAGCAGCGAGCGAAGACGAGCCCAATCCACTTGGGCGCAGATACGGTAAACGGGGCGTTCCAATAACACTCGGTCGAGGCACGCGAATCCGGCCGTATCACTGATGGCTGTTATGCCGGACTGGACCAGCCGCTCGCGGTGCTGTTCCTCGGCCATGCCTCCGCCTGCCCAAGGTCCCCAGGCGATACTGGTCACAGGCAAGTTGTTATGTCGGCGCAACGCGGCGAACGCATCCAGGTAGTGGTTGGCCGCGGCGTAATGCGCTAGGGCCACGCTGCCCCAAGCGGCGGCGATCGATGAATAGCAAATGAAGAAATCCAGCGGCTGTCCGCTAACCGCCAGTCCTAACTGCTCTACCGCCAGCTTGGGAGCTAAAACCGGCTGCATGTTTTCGGCCGTTAATTCGCCGACAGGCAGTAAAGACACTGTTCCGGCCGTGTGAATCACGCCGCGTAACGGAGGTCGGGTAACGCCGAAACTGCCGATCAGCGACGCTAAAGCCTCGGCGTCATCCAAATTGCAGGTTACGCTTTCAATGGCTGCGCTTGTCGGCCAATCGATTTGCTCGGGCTCGGCCTGCCGGGTTGTGACCACGACATGGCCTGCGCCGCGTTCGACAAGATAGCGAACCGTCCGGCGGCCGAGACTGCCCAAGCCGCCGGTAATCAAATAAGCGCCTTGCGGATCGGCCTTATAGCGCTGCGCTGTCCAGTTGGCGGATTCTGCGACGATACGAGGCGCATAGCTCGCGCCATCGCGCCACGCGAGTTGATCTTCTTTGTTTTGCAACAGCGCTACGGTCAGCCAATTTGCTTCTTGATCGGCGTCGCCGGATGCGGGCAAGTCGTAGATGCCTCCGGCAAGTGAAGGACATTCAACTGCCAACGACCTCATCATTCCCCAAAGCAGCGCGTGGCCGGGCCGGACTGCGTCATTAAGGGCTTTGACTTGCTGTGCGCAACGGGATATCAGACTCAAACGTGTTCCGGCTACCCAGTCTTTTTCTAAATCGCGCACTAATTCCGCTAGGCGGACAAGGCTTGGCTCGCCGCCGTCGTTTTCGATCCACACGACCGATAACGGCCGGTCAACGGTTTTCGGTTTTTCGTCCGATACCTGCACTTCCTCGCCGCCAGCCCGAAGCTGTCGGGCCAATGCTTTCGCCAGTGCGAGGTCGCCGGGAATCAGCCACCAGAAACTGTCGTCGGCTTGTTGTTCCGAAGCAGAAAAGGCGCGCACGGCGCGTCCTACGGGAGCGGCGGAAGATTGATATTCCAAGGATATATCCACGGGTTCCCAATCGATGCGATAGTGCAAAGCATCACCAGCTTCCGGCAGGAGATCCGCCGTAGGACCCGCCGCGTGCGCCTCGGGAGCCAAGGCGCGTACCGTGCACCCAACGTTGGCAGGATAAGACTTGGCTGGATACCAATAAGATTGGCTGTGGTCGAAAGGATAGGAGGGCAATCCGGGCAACAGCTTGACGCCGGGATACACTTGCTCCCAAAGGATAAGAACTCCGGCGCAATGCAGCGCTCCCAACGCTTCCGCGATGCATTCGCCGTCGTCCCGGCCCGGACGCAAGGATGCGGCCAGCGTCGGCGCACGATTTCCGGCAATGCTACGCGCCAATGGCAATAAGTGGGGAGTGGCGCCGATTTCGACGAACACCAACGGCTGTTCCTTAGGCAGCTCTGCCAAGGCTCCGGCAAAGTCCACGGTATGACGCAACTGCGCTACCCAGTAATCGGGCTGATCAGGCGAGCCCATCCCGTGGCGGCATGAGGTCAACATGGCTATGGTTGGAGAATCGAGATGCAATGAATCGACGATAGCGGTGAACGGCTGCAATACCGAATCCAAGGCTTCCGAATGGTAGGCGTAGCGGGTCGACAGGCGGCTGACACGGATGTCCGCAGCTTCCAGCCTGTCCAACAGCGGCGCGACTTTATCCGCGCGGCCGGATACGGTGACCAGGTCCGGGCGGTTGATAGCCGCGAGCGATAAAGCTTGCGCGTCTTCACCGAGTTCCCGGTAGATGCGCTCCCAGTGGCAATAAACCGCGGCCATCGCGCCGTCCGCAGCCAGTTGTTGGCACAGGCGGCCCCGCTCCAGGGCCAGCTTCATGCCGTCCTCCAGCGAAAATATGCCCGCCGCACAAGCTGCGGCCAACTCGCCGAGGCTGTGGCCTATGACGTAATCGGGCCGGACGCCCCAATGCGTCCAGACGCGGAATAATGAAACTTGCAGCGCGAACAATGCCGGTTGGGTCGTGCGGGCTTGCCTGAGTTTGTCTTCATCGGCTTCCCATGCTTCAGCCAGCAGGTCGTCTCCACTGAGTTCGATGATGATTTTGCGGCAGGCTTCCCAGGTCTGGCGAAATACCGGTTGTTGCCGGTATAGCGATTGCCCCATGCCCAGATATTCCGAACCTTGGCCGGTAAACAAAAACACCACCGGCGGAGGTTGGGACGGGCTTCGGCCTGCCTGCACCTGAGGCGTGGTTTCACCGGCCGCCAACGCATCCAGCGCTATTATAAATTCTTGCCGGTTATGGCCTAAAACAGCCCCGCGCTCGGCGAACTTTGCGCGCCCGGTTGCTGCGGTATAAGCATAACGCACGAGGTCAATTTCGGCATGTGAGCGTAGATAGTCTGCGTGTCGACCGGCTAATTTTTTCAATTCAGCCGGGTTCGTTGCGGTCAACGGCAATACTACCGAATCGCGCGGCGAAACCTTTGCGTCGTCCGATAACTTCGGGTCACCGACGCCAACCACGACATGGGCATTGGTACCGCCGAAACCGAACGAGCTGACCGCGGCATAGGATTGTCCTGAGTCCGGCCATCGCGTCAACCGATCCGGAATAAAAAACCGGCTGGAATCGAGATTGATGCTCGGATTCAGGCGCTTGAAATTGCGATGCGGCGGAATGCCGCCATGATGCAGGCTGAGCACGGCTTTGATCAAACCGGCAATGCCTGCCGCCGCTTCCAGATGGCCGATATTGGTTTTGACCGAAGCCAACGCGCACGGCGGCGTGGCGGGCTGATCGTAAACCCGCTGCAAGGCTTGAAATTCTATTGGGTCGCCCAGCACCGTGCCGGTGCCGTGGGCTTCGACATAGGCGACCTGACCTGGCTCTATCCCGGCCTGGTTCAGAGCCATCCGGATCACGGCTTCTTGCGCGGGGCCGTTCGGTGCGGTCAGGCCGTTGCTGCGGCCGTCCTGGTTGACCGCCGAGCCGTGGATAACCGCCAATACGTTATCGCCGTCGCGGCGGGCATCCGACAGGCGTTTGAGTAAAACCAGGCCGCAACCTTCGCCGCGCACGTAGCCGTCGGCTGCCGCGTCGAAAGTTTTGCAAAGGCCGTCTTCGGCCAGCATGTTGGCTTCGGCGAAGACTTTGCTCCAGTGCGGAATCAGCAGCATATTGACGCCGCCCGCCAAGGCCAAGTCGCAATCGCCCGTCCGTATCGACTGACAGGCTTGATGTAGCGCGACCAGCGACGAGGAACAGGCCGAATCGACCGCATGGCTCGGGCCGCGCCAATCGAACACGTAAGACAGCCGGTTGGCCGCGATGCAAAGCGCGTTGCCCGTCGCCGAATAGGCGTTCAGGTCGTCGTAGGCTGCTAGTTGCGCCAACGAATAATCGGTGCTGCTGATACCGACGAATACGCCGGTCGAACTGCCGCGCAAGTTGTCGGCGGAAAATCCGGCATGTTCCAGCGTTTCCCAGGCGACTTCTAACAGCAAGCGCTGCTGCGGGTCCATGCGCATGGCTTCTTTCGGCGAAATGCCGAAAAACGCCGCGTCGAAACGGTCGATATTTTCCAGAAAACCGCCCCAGCGCTCGCGCGTACCGGACACCGGCCAGCGTCCTTCGGGAACTTCGCGAATCGCCGACAAGCCTTGAGACAACAATTCCCAGTAAGCGTCCGGGCCGTCGGCTCCGGGAAAGCGGCAGCCGAGGCCGACAATGGCTATCGCATCGTCTTTATCGCCCGACGTGATCGTTGTTGCCCTGCCGGTTTGCGGCGCGGCGGCGACAAATTCGGCCATGCGCGCCGGAGTCGGGTAGTCGAACGCCAGCGAATTATCCAGCTCTTTGCCCAGCCATAAGCCCAATTGCTCGGACAGTTCCACCGCTGCGAGCGAGTCCAAACCGTAAGCGGCGAAAGGTGTGTTAACGTCGATAGCGTGTGCCGAGCCGCCGGTTTTTTGTGCCAGATAATGTCGTAGCCATTTTTGAACCGTGGCTGCATCGTGCGAAACGGCAACGGTAGTCGCAACCGGTGGTTCGATTGGCGTTTCGCGCCGCGATCTTGCTATAACCGGCAGCTCGCCGGCCGCCAGTGCTTCCTGGCAGGCGCTGCGACGCACCTTGCCGCTGGTGGTCTTGGGCACGCTGCCCGGCTTGACCAGAACCAGCTCATCGGCCTGAACCTGGAACGCATCCCAGTACGCCTCGCGTATTGCAGCAAATACTTGAGCAACGTCGAGCCCGCGCATTTGCGAGCGCTCGACCTCTTGCACCAATACCAGCGCTTCGCCGTCTTCCGCTTCCCGCGCGAAAGCCCCCCCGCCATCGAGCCTTAGCGCGCTATGCGCGTTCTGGGCGGCCAGCTCAAGATCCTGCGGATAAAGGTTACGGCCGCGTAAAATGATCAGGTCTTTGAGTCGGCCGGTGACATAAATCTCACCCTGGTCCATAAACCCCAGATCGCCGGTGCGCAAATAGGGAGCGCCGCCGTGTTCGAGCTGCGCCTGAAAATACAGTGCGGTCTGTTCCGGCTGGTTCCAATAGCCTTGCGCGACATGGCTACCGGTTAGCCACAGCTCCCCGGTAACGCCGTCCGGCACCGGCCGACGCGTGTTTGGATCGACTGCCAGCACTTCGCAATCGCCCCAGCTTTTGCCGGAGGACACATGGGTCTTGCCTTCATGCTGCTTAAACACCGGAGCCGACCTGCGGCCGCTGATAAACAGCGTGGCTTCCGCCATGCCGTAGCATGGCAACCAAGCGGACGGTGAAAAGCCGTAGGGCGCAAACGTCTGTTGAAAACGGCGTAAGGTATCGGCCCTGATCGGCTCGGCTCCGTTAAACGCCACCTGCAAACAACTTAAATCCAGTTCGGAGCAGTTTTCCGGCGTCGCTTTTCTTGCGCAAAGATCGTAGGCAAAGTTAGGGCCTCCGGTAGTCGATGCCCGGAATTTTGAAATGCCACGCAGCCATTGCATCGGATCGCGGATGAACGCTTGCGGCGGAATATAGTAGCTGCAAACGCCGACATAAAGGGCGTTAAACAAGGGGCCGATAAGGCCCATATCGTGATAAAAAGGCAGCCAGCTGAAAATGCGGGTTTCTTCGTTGTGGTTAAAGCAACGATTCAGCATGGCTTCATTCGCGATCAGGTTGGCATGGCTGACAACGACGCCTTTGGGTTTGCCTGTAGATCCGGAGGTATATTGTAAAAAAGCCGGTTGCGCCGGATCGATGCGATGGCTGCGCCAGTCGACCGCTTCGCTGTCAGGCACGCTGTCGGTATCCAGCCACTCCAGCCCCGCTGCTATGCCTTCTTCCTGAAACCAGGGCACGACTTTAGCCATAAGATCGCTTGAGGAAAGCACATGCGTTGCCGCGCAGTCGCGCAAAATCGCATCGATACGGGCCATGCCGCGCCTGGACTGTGGCGGGAACACAGGAATCGGCGTTATCCCGGCATACCAGCAGGCCATGAAGGCCAGGAAAAACGACGGCCCATGCGGGTAGACCAACAGTACGCGCCGGGCATCGATCGCTTGCAAGCGCGCGGCGATAGCACGCGCCCGTCGGTCGATGTCGCCATAAGTCAGCGGGTGTTGATCGGCATCGATATGATCCATGAACACATGCGACAAACGGTCGGGTTGCAGCTGGGCGCGTTGTATAAGAACGTCGGCAAGGCTTGGCGCTTGGATAATCGGCATAGTATCGATAGAGTCAATGATGTGGCGGTCAGTGTAGGGAAGAGACCTTTTTATAGAGGAGATGGCAAAGCCAGCGTTTGCCATTGTTGGCGTTGCGCTAACTGCGCCAAGCGCCGGTCAGGGTTGACGGCGACAGGGTGGCCGACGGCGCCGAGCATGTGCCGGTCTTCCCAGTGATCTCCATAGGCATGGCACTGGGTTAAATCCAGGCTGTGCCGGTCGGCGTAATTTTTTACAATCGATGCCTTGGCTTGTCCGTAGGGGATTGGGCCGAGCACTTCACCGGAAAACAAATGGCCGGTGACTTCCAACTGGATCGCAAACCAATCGTCGGCTTCCAGCATTACGGCGACCGGGGCTACGATGAAATCCAGCGCCGCGGAAACAATGACGATTTTATCTCCGGCGCTTTGATGGCTTTTCACGCAATCAAGCATCTTCGGAAATAGCGATTGGGATAACTGCCGGTGAAAATGCGCGTTGTAGACTTCAATGCAGGGCGCAACCGCTTCACCGGCAAAAAGGGTGCGTAATACGCGTCTTTTCAGCGTGTCTATATCGTCGATCAGGCCCAGTTCATAACGAAGATACTGGTAAACGACACCGCCCAGTTGGGTGATGCCTAATTTCCCCCGGCGAAATTGATGACCGGCAAAAGCCTTTTCTCCGGAACAGGCCCAGAGCGTTTTATCCAAGTCGAAAAAAGCGGCAGAAGACATCGGTTAATTCGTTTCCGCCAGCAATTGCGTCAAGTTGTTCATCAGTTTTTGGGTAAATTGACTTCTATCCATAGCGGTTGATTCGATAATCGGCCTGCCTATCCTGATCGTGCAGCGTGCGATGCCGGGAAGGCGCTGATGGCGCGGCCAGGCCTCGTAAAATCCCTGCAACGCTATCGGAATGATGGGAACGCCCGCTTGAAGGGCTAGCCAGGCAACGCCTTCTTGCGGGCTTTGCAAACGGCCGTCGGCAGAGCGTGTGCCTTCAGGAAAAATGCCGACGACATGACCGGCGAGCAGATGTGCGCGCATTTCGCCAAGCGCTTTACGAATGGAGTGTTTTTGTTCGTAATCGACGACGATGGCCTGGCCGTGACGAATACAGCCGCGCCATAACGGATTGGCGTTCAATTTGGATTTAGCCAGAAAAAAAACCGGAATGCCGTAATGACGATTGAACAGGTGATAGACCAGCAGCCAGTCCAGGTAGCTGCTGTGATTGAACGCAAGGATGCAAGGCTCTTTGCCTAAATGATCGGCTCCGATGATCTTGCCTTGCAGGAGCCGGAAAAAATAAAAGTCCAAAAGCAGGGTTGCCAAAGGCTCCGCAAATAAACGCCAGGACCATTTTTTGATAAAAGCCCCGATTAAAAACATTGGGCAACCCGGCAAGTTAAACAGCAATTTTGTTTATGCATAATTATAAAAATTCTTAATCATAACGGTGCTTTGAATTGCCTTTTAATATGACCTCCATTGAGGAATCGACTTTCGGTGAGCATTCATCATTCGCCCGATGATGATTTCAAATTGATGCCGGGAAGTTTCGATGCCGATCTGTAGTCGCCGCGATAAGGGTTAACTTGAGGTGATTGTCATCAGATTTTAACAATTATTCAGGGTTGAAATTTGCACCAGCGTCTATGGCTAACCGATTTTATTTATAGCTCGGCTGGAGTCAGACAAGAAAAGCGCTTGTGAATATGACGTTAAAGCAAAGCTTCAGGCTGTCAGCGCAAATTCAGTAGCCATTTTTTAAAACGCCGATCGATGAGGATATTGTCTTCTTCGTTAGCGTTGTCGTTACACGCAGCGTTTCGTACATCGGAAGGGGTCATGCCGAAACAACGATGAAAGCTGCGGCTAAAATGGCTTTCGCTGTTAAAGCCAAGGTCATAAGCAACCTGGCCGATGCGCAGTTTGCGATTGGCGGGATTGCTCAATTGGTTGAATGCCCTGAGCAGCCGTTGCTCCAGAATGAAGTGATGTATGCCGTTTTCGGTGTCAAACAGGCGGTAAAGATAGGCTCGGGATATTTTGAAATGCATCGCAATGCTTGCCGCGGTTAAATCGTAATCGGTCAGGTTATTCATAATGTAGCGGCGTATGGTTTCGCGAGTGGCGACCTGGACGTTCGGGCTGCTTTCGTCGGCCGGGGTGTGGCTAAAGTAGGAGCCGGTCAAGCTTAGCAGGCCTTCCGCAATCGAACTGGATTCATCGTTAAGCATTTGCGATGAAAAGTGCAGGGTTTTAAGGTGTTCACCGAGCAGTTTTGCCAGCGTGGTTTCTCTTGGTAACGCTCTGCCATGGTGCCGTTCCGGTTTAGGCAGCTTCGCCGACAGCATATCTCGCGGTACGATCAGCGATAAACAGCTGAAATCACTGGCCAATGATTTTATCGGCTGGTTTAAATCCAGCAGGAAAATATCGCCGCTACGCGCGTTTAAATGATTGTTTTTACCCCATTGGACCGAGCTTGAGCCTTGGGTATACATTTTTATAAGAAAATGATCCAGATTGTCTTTGGCAATCAGCTTGCGTTCCCGGTTGAGATGTTGTTGCACGCTGCTCACAGAAGTCAGCAGCATCGACGATAAATGACAGGTCGTTAATGTCGCGTTGAATGGCTTATGTTGATCTTCCGGTTTTAATACCGAGTCGAATAATGATGAAATGCTTTCTTTCCAGATAGAATGGCGTTCTTCCATATTTATATCGGAGAGGTCTATCTTGGAAACAGGAATGACTTTATTATCCATAAAACAGTCTTTATGTAAGGTTAGCCTATAAATCACAAGTAGTCCGGTAGAGCACTTGCAATGGTGGGGTAATAATGAAGAGGCTTGTTAAGCGGTAATAAGGTTTTTCCTGATTTATCGAACATAAGCAATTTTAAAGACAATTGCTGAAGGGATGATCGAGATCTGTGGCTCAAATAGGAACCGGTTGGTATCGTTAGGTTCAAATATAGCATAAATGTAGTCATATGCTTATACCATGTAAGCCGTTTTGACAATCGTTGGAAATCAGATTCCTGGCAAGACACTTTTGCGAGCGCCGCTTCATGGAGATAGCCTGCGCATTCTTTATTGCCATTGCTTGAATAATGGGTAGCAGGCAATCAATACCTCGTAGACGCTGATGCAAATTTTACGAATAGACGTGATGTAAAATACGGCAGCAAAAAATAAGCCCGAATGATGCACGGCGCTGGATATTGTGATTTATCGTGAAAATGTCGCCGATAACCGACATATCGTTTTCAGAAAATCAGATCGCCGCGGCTGGCTGAACGAATGATACGCAAGCATCGGTCGAGCCGATTATTTAAAACAACAAGGAATATCCCGTGCCTCAGTCTGCGATAAATGCCAATAAACCATCGTCGGGCAACCGTGATATTGTCGACAGATTGCTTTATCCGCTGCTGTCAAAGTGGGTCGCCTATATACCTCAATTTATACATCCGAATGTACTGACTTTGGGCGCAATCATTTCAGCATGGGGCGCGGCTGGGATATTTGCGTTTTGTCCTGCTCCTTCCGCCTATTTATATTGCGCTGTTTTACTCTTGTCCTGGATCGTACTGGATTCGTGCGACGGCATACACGCCAGAAATACCGGGCAATGCAGCGACTTCGGAGCCTTCCTCGACCATGTCGGCGATGCCTTTGGCATATTTATGCTGCATCTGGCATTCGTGTACAGGCTGGATATTCATGAGCCGATTCTTGTCGGCGCCTTGCTGTTGCGTCAAGCCATGAATGGCTGGGTTTATTTGATTCAAGTTCATACCGGAAAACTTTATATACCGAGCGCCGGTTGGAGTTTCGAAATTTATACGCTGTCGGCATTGATGATTGCCAAGTTTTTCTTCCCCGATACGATTTTTAGCCTGGGCCCCTTACCGGAACTCGATATTATCGGGAATGCGTTACTGTTTTATTATATTGCCGTGCCGGTCAGTTTGGCCGAAATTGGTATCGTGGTTTATTTTTCCCGCATCAGGAAAGCAATATAACTCAGCAAGCCAAACCGGTTTGGACAGGAATAATTGTCCAATTAACAAAAGGTTAATATTATGTGTTGGAGCGGTGAGGCTTCTTTTGTTCTTTCAGCCGCAGGTTTGGGATCAACCGTTTATTTAATCAAGAATAAAGAAGAAAAGGTCTTGTGGATCCCTTTGTTATATTTCACCGCGATGGAGTTATTGCAGGGCTTTAATTATATGTGGATAGGGGAATGCGGCGTACCGCAGAACCAGCTGTTCGCACTGCTGGGCTATGTGCACATCATGTTTCAGCCGTTCTTTTGCAATGCGGTGGCGATGTATTTCATCCCTAAAGAAGTTAAAGAAAAAATAGCCGCTTACGTGTATGCAGTCTGTTTCCTGGTTCCGTTTGTGTGGATATACAAATTGTACCCATTCGATTGGGCGGGAGCCTGTCCGGTTGGAAAAGAACCGTTGTGCGGCGTCAGTCTTTGCGGGCTGAGAGGAGAGTGGCATATTGCCTGGGAGTTCCCTCTGAACGGCATTTTGTCGGACAGGTTTCCGGATATGACGGGAAACGTCGCGACCCGTTTCGGTCTTCCTATCATTTTTGGGGGGATACACTCGGTTGCCTATTCGTTGGCTGTATTTTTCATGCCGATTCTTTACGGGTCATGGCGGGCGGCGGTTTTGGCCTATTTAAGCGGCCCTGTTTTTGCCAGCCTGTTGACCGGCAACATTAACGAAATACCTGCTGTTTGGTGCCTGTTTTCTATCGGTATCTGTTTTTCGGCGATCAAATCCCCGCTCAGAAAACATCTGCACGCTAAAGACTGGTTTTTTTATCCTAAAAATGAGCCGCTATAAAACGAATAACCTTGCAGGCTTAACTTAATTTGTTGAGCGGTAGGACTTTAACAGAGTCGTTTTAAACGAAGTTTTTAAATGAGCATGTCGATAATGGATATCAAGCAACAGCATCAGCCGGATAGTCACCCTCCGGTCCAGGATTTTTCAACCCGCACACAGCAACCGCCAACACTGGGCTATTGGGTGGGTAATCGGGATGACGTGAACTTCAAGCCGGTGGATTCGGGGACCATACTGGAAACGATGCGCCGCCCTGTCAGCCTGATCTATGAGCCTCGGCTCCGGGCTGTCGGTATCGTTCAGGGCGGAACGGTCACCGATTTGAACGATGAAGCGGCTTTGCCGCTGCTGTCCACGCTCGGCCCTTTGTATCCTGAATGGCTTGGCGACCGGACATTCCTGCAAACGCATGGCTTGCGCTTCGCCTATCTGGGCGGATCGATGGCGCGAGGAATCGCCACGACCGATATGGCGATAACGCTGGCCGAAATCGGCGCGATGGGAATGTTCGGGGCGGCCGGGCTGGCGTTGCGAGAAGTGGATGCGGCGATTGGACGGATGAGCGCGGCGCTTGATTCGCGCGGGCTGCCTTGGGGCTGTAACCTGATCCATTCGCCTAATGAACCGGCACTGGAAGACAAGCTGGTCGAGCTTTACTTACGCCGCGATGTGCGTTGGGTTGAAGCTTCGGCTTTCATGCGCCTGACCAAAGCCGTGGTGCGTTACGCCTGTACCGGACTGCGCCGCGGCGATAGCGGTGAAGTCGTCCGCAGCCGTCATCTGTTCGCAAAAGTTTCGCGCCAAGAAGTCGCCCGGCATTTTCTTTCGCCGGCGCCTGATGATTTGCTGACGCAGCTGGTCGCCGAAGGCTGTCTCAACGAGCAGGAAGCACAACTGGCCCGCGAAGTGCCGCTGGCTGAGCAACTGATCGTCGAATCCGACTCAGGCGGGCATACCGATAATCGGCCGCTCAATGCCTTATTCCCGGTCATTGCCGGGCTGCGCGACCGGCTCAGCCGCCAGTTCGGTTACCGTCGGCCCATCCATCTCGGCGCTGCGGGCGGTCTGGGTACGCCGGAAGCATTAGCGGCGGCCTATGCGCTCGGTGCCGCCTTCGTGCTGATCGGCTCGGTGCATCAGTCCGCGTTGGAATCCGGCATCAGCGCGGACAGCCGGGAACTGCTGGCTCAAGCCGGGCCTGCCGACATTGCGATGACCGCCTCGGCGGATATGTTCGAGATGGGCGTCAAAGTGCAGGTGCTCTCGCGCGGCACCCTGATGGCGGTGCGCGGGAACCAATTGTATGAGCTTTATAAACGCTACAACGCCCTTGAAGACATCCCTGCCGACACCCGCGCGGCGCTGGAAAAAAACACTTTCCGGATGTCGTTGAATGACGTCTGGAAAGACACCCAGTCTTTTTTCTCCGGCATCGATATCGCCCAGCTTGAGCGTGCCGAGCGCGATCCAAAGCACAAACTGGCGCTGATCTTTCGCTGGTATATTGGCAATTCAAGCCGCTGGCCGCTTATCGGCGAGCTGGCCAGGCAGGCCGATTATCAGCTCTGGTGCGGCCCGGCCATGGGTGCTTTCAACGGCTGGGTCTCCGGAAGTTTTCTGGAGCCTGCGGAGAACCGCAGCGTCCAACAAATCGCGCTCAACCTGCTTGAAGGCGCGGCAGCAGTTACTCGAGCACATCAATACCGGACTTACGGACTTGCAGTGCCGGCAACGGCATTTCAATACCGGCCAACCAAGTTACGCGTCTAAGAAACACTTTCAGGAAATAAAATATGAGCTTCAAGACTAATCGCGATACCGATATCGCCGTGGTCGGCGCCAGTGCGTTGTATCCCGGCTCGATTGGCGGGGCTTCGTTTTGGAACAATATTCTCGCCGGGCGCGATTTCATGTCCGATATTCCGGCGGATCACTGGCTGATTGACGATTATTACGATCCCGATCCGAAAGCGCCCGGAAAAATTTATGCAAAACGCGGCGCTTTCCTGCCGAAAATCGATTTCGACCCGATCGAGTACGGCTTGCCGCCCAAACAGCTGACCACCACCGATACCGCGCAACTGCTTGGCCTGCTGGTCGCGCAAAAAGTGTTGGACGATGCGGCCAGCGTGCAGTTCAACAAAGTCGATAAGCGTAACATCAGCGTGATTCTTGGCGTTGCCTCGGCGACTGAAATGGTCGGACAAATGGCGGCGCGCATCCAACGGCCGCACTGGGTTAAAGCATTGCGCGACGCAGGTCTGCCCGAAAGCCAGGTTCAGGAGATTTGCGGACGTATCGAAGACACCTATCCCGAATGGGACGAAAGCACTTTTCCCGGCTTGCTCGGCAACGTGGTTGCAGGGCGCATTGCCAACCGTCTCAACCTTGGCGGCACCAACTGCGTGATTGACGCGGCCTGCGCCAGCAGTCTCGGCGCCGTGGCGATGGCCGTGCAGGAATTGCAACTGGGCCATGCGGACCTGGTGATCACCGGCGGCGCCGATGCGTTGAACGACACCTTCATGTTCATGTGTTTTTCCAAAACCCCGGCGTTGTCGCCGACCGGCGATTGCCGTCCTTTTGCCGAAGCGGCCGACGGCACCATGTTGGGCGAGGGCATCGGCATGGTCGCATTGCGCCGTCTTGCCGATGCCGAGCGCGACAGCGATAAAATTTACGCAGTGCTGCGCGGTATCGGTTCGTCTTCGGACGGGCGCGCCAAAAGCATCTATGCTCCGCGCGCGGAAGGCCAGGAAATTGCGATTCGCAGGGCTTATGAGCGTGCAGGATACAGCCCGGAGGAGGTCGGCCTGATTGAAGCGCACGGTACCGCGACTCCGGCCGGCGATATCGCCGAGTTCAGTGGCTTGTGCCGGGCTTTTTCCGACATAGAACGCTCCGACCGTCAATGGTGCGCGCTCGGTTCGGTCAAGTCGCAGATCGGCCATACTAAAGCGGCGGCAGGCGCGGCAGCCTTGTTCAAAGTGGTCATGGCGCTTCATCACAAGGTTCTTCCGCCGACGATCAAAGTCGACAAGCCGAACGCGAAGCTGCAAATCGAAACCAGCCCTTTTTACTTGAATACTCTAACGCGTCCCTGGATTCATGCACCGGGCAAAACGCGCAAAGCCTCGGTCAGTTCGTTCGGATTCGGCGGCAGCAACTTCCATGTCACGCTGGAGGAATATACAGGTCAGCAATCCACAGCACGGCGCTACTCGAACCTGCCGTTACATCTGCTGCTGATCGGTGCCGAAAATGCCGCCGCCTTGATTGCCAAGGCGAAGGACATCCGCGCGCAGCTGGCCGGAGAAGCCTATTTACCGGCGCTCGCGCGCGAAACCCAACTGGCGTTTTCCGCCCAGGCCGCTTACAGATTGGCGCTGGTATCGCCGGACGCGCCAACGGCAATGGCCGATCTTGATATGGCGGCCGGCCTCATCGCCAAGGCCGGAGAGCAGGCATTTTCCTTGCCCAACCGTATGCATTACGGCATCGGCGGCAAAATCGGCAAGATCGCTTTTTTGTTCCCCGGCCAAGGCAGTCAGTACATCAACATGGGCGCGGCGCTGGCGATTGAGTTTGACGCCGCGCGCCGGGTTTGGGACGAAGCCGCCGCGCTGGAATTGGATGCCGAGCAACGCTTGCACGAAGTGGTATTTCCGATTCCTGTTTTTAATGCCGAGGACCGGGACCGGCAAACGGCGCTGCTGACCCGCACCGATTGGGCGCAACCGGCAATCGGCGCGACCAGCCTATCCATGTTGAAGCTGCTGGATCGGCTGGGCGTAAAGCCTGAAGCTACGGCCGGGCACAGTTACGGGGAAATATCCGCGCTTTATGCGGCCGGTGTGATTTCGACTCCGGAAAACCTGCTGAACATTTCGCGCAAGCGCGGCGAGCTGATGAATGCGGCCGCTTCGTCGACGCCCGGGGCGATGATGGCCGTGCGTGCCGGTGCGCAAAAATTGGAACTGATGATAGCCGAACATAATGTAGCGGACATTACCGTCGCTAATATCAACAGCCCGAACCAAGTCGTCGTCGCCGGGCCTATTACGGCGATTGACGATTTCCAAAGCTTGTTGCAAACCGCTCAGATTCAATGTCATCGCCTGCCGGTCGCAACCGCTTTTCATACTGAACTGGTTGCCGGTTGCGCCGCTCCTTTCGGGCAGTTTCTGGCCGGATTGCAGTTGAACGCACCGCTGATGCCGGTCTACGGCAATACCGACGCTGCGCCTTACGCAAAAGACCCGGATCGTATACGGGGAACGCTAGCCCGGCACTTGGACAAACCGGTGCGTTTTGCCGAAACCGTTACCCGCATGTGCGCCGACGGTTACCGGATATTTGTCGAAGTAGGCCCCGGTTCGGTGCTGACCGGCATGGTAAGAGATTGCCTGGCAGGCGAAAATCATATCGCCGTGGCTTTGGATGGAAAGAAACTCGACGGCCGCGCCGGGTTGGTTAACGTGCTCGGCGTTCTATCCGCCAACGGCATTGCGGTTGATTACGGCGCATTCTGGGACGAGTTCGCTCCGTTTGAGCCGGTTACAAATTCAGGCAAGTTATCGGCGGCCAGCGTCAAACTGAACGGCAGTAATTACGGCAAACCCTATCCGCCGGAACAGGGCGCCTCGGCCCGGCCTAAGCCTAATCCGGAACGGCCTGAGGCTGCGCCGGCTGCTAAATCCGTCCCGCAGACGGAGCCGGCACCAACCCAGGCCGTCGTTGATCAGAATTGGCCGGCCGCTTTTCAGGCCATGCAACAGCAGACACTGGAAGCCCAGAAAGCGTTTACCCAGGCCCTGAGCGAATCGCATCAGGCATTCTTGCGTGCGTCCGAGGCGGCTTTCATTGGTTTAGGGCAGTCAGACTGCCTGTCTGTGCAAGCCCTGCCTGTTCATGCCGCGCAGCAAGCTGTAGTGCCTATGGCAACGCCTGCTGCTGCTCCGCCGGCAGTTGATGCGGCACCTGAGGAAGTGGCTGTAATAGCTCCGCACATCGATCATCAAGCCCTGCTGCTCGAAGTCGTTGCCGATAAAACCGGCTATCCGGTGGCAATGCTGACTTTGGATATGGAACTTGAAGCCGGACTGGGCATCGATTCGATCAAGCGGGTGGAAATTCTTTCGGTCCTGCAAGAAAAAATTCCGCAACTGGCGCAAATCAATATCGCACAACTTGCGGCATTGAATACGCTTGGCGAAATTGTCGATTTCGCGGCCAAAGCGGCACCTGCGGCTGTGCCGACGGCGGCCATAGCTCCGCACATCGATCATCAAGCCCTGCTGCTCGAAGTCGTTGCCGATAAAACCGGCTATCCGGTGGCAATGCTGACTTTGGATATGGAACTTGAAGCCGGACTGGGCATCGATTCGATCAAGCGGGTGGAAATTCTTTCGGTCCTGCAAGAAAAAATTCCGCAACTGGCGCAAATCAATATCGCACAACTTGCGGCATTGAATACGCTTGGCGAAATTGTCGATTTCGCGGCCAAAGCGGCACCTGCGGCTGTGCCGACGGCGGCCATAGCTCCGCACATCGATCATCAAGCCCTGCTGCTCGAAGTCGTTGCCGATAAAACCGGCTATCCGGTGGCAATGCTGACTTTGGATATGGAACTTGAAGCCGGACTGGGCATCGATTCGATCAAGCGGGTGGAAATTCTTTCGGTCCTGCAAGAAAAAATTCCGCAACTGGCGCAAATCAATATCGCACAACTTGCGGCATTGAATACGCTTGGCGAAATTGTCGATTTCGCGGCTAAAGCGGCGCCTTCTACAGCGGCTGTGGCGGCTTTGGCGCCAATGCAGGTTCCAAATTCACTTCGGCGGCTTGCCGTCACTATCGAGCAGGCCCCGGCATCCGGTTTGGTCATGCCGGGCTTGCTTGAGGCCGATCCGCTTTATCTGGTTGCAAGCGACCCCGGCATTGCTTCGGTGCTGGCCGGTAAGCTCAAAGATGCCGGTGTGTCAGCGAATGTGGTGACTGCGCCGCCGGCCGATGCCCGGTCCGTGCTTATGCTATCTGCGCTCGATCCTGTTGAGGCCGGGGCGCAAGTTCAAGCGGGACTGAACGAAGCGGTTTTCAGGCACTTGCAGGCCTGCGCCGAAACTATGTCCACGCAAGGCCGTCTGCTGGTTACGGTGCAATCCACCGGCGGCGATTTCGGCATCGGCGGCTCGACAGGCGAACGCGCGTGGTCGGCAGGCATTGTCGCGGCGGCTAAAACCGCGGTTTTGGAATGGCCTCAAGTATCGGTCAAGGCAATCGACATTGAAACCGGCGGCCTCGATAACGAAGCCATTGCGAATGCGTTGTTTATCGAGTTATTCACCGGCGGCGCGCAGCTTGAGGTCGGACTTAAAGCCGACGGCAGCCGCTTGTCGATAGTCGCCGTAGAACAATGCGATAGCGAACCGGTCGCGGTAAATCTTTCGGAGCACGGCGTTATCGTGGTGACCGGCGGTGCGCGAGGGGTAACGGCGCATTGTTTGATTGAATTGCTGTCGAGAGTACGGACTAAAATCGCTATTTTAGGGCGTACGACGCTCCGTGATGAGCCGGGCGGACTGGAACATCTGACAACGGATGCGCAACTGAAGCAGGCCTTGCTGCAGCGCTATTCTGATGCCGGGCAGACCGTATCGCCGCAACAGCTCGGTGCCGAGGTGCGCGAACTGATGGCGCAACGCGAACTTAAGAGTAACCTCGATAAGTTAGCCGCCCTGGGTTCCGAAGTGCGTTATTACGCCGCCGATGTCGGTGATGGCAAAGCCGTTGCCGACGCGATTACGACGATCCGCGACAGCTTCGGCCCGATTTGCGGCTTAATCCATGCCGCCGGTGTAGTGGCCGATAAAGAAATTAAATCGAAAACCTTTGAGCAGTTCCAGCGAGTACTGCGTACTAAAGTCGACGGTTTCCGCTATTTGCTCGATGCAACCCGGCAGGATGCATTAACCCATATCGCCTGTTTCTCATCCGTTGCGGCACGGCGCGGCAATGCCGGCCAGATCGACTATGCGATGGCTAACGAAGTGCTCAACCGGGTTTGCCGGGCAGAGCAGGCGCAACGCGGCAATACCTGCCTGGTCAAAGCAATCGGCTGGGGACCATGGGCCGGCGGCATGGTCGATCCCGGCCTGGAAAAACATTTTGCCGCGATGGGCGTGGCTTTAATTCCGCTGGATGAAGGCGCCCGGTTGTTTGCCGATGAATTTACCGGACGCAACGGTGATGCGGTCGAGATCGTTTTCGGCGGCGGCCTGGATAATTTCGGCGCTTTGCCGGGCACTCGTTCGCAAACGCAAATATTCGAAGTGAGATTTCACCGCGGCACCTATCCCTATCTTTCCAGTCACATTATCCGGGATGTGCCGGTGGTGCCGATGGTCACCGTCAATGACCTCGCCCAGCATGCTGCGCAAGCGCTGCTTCCGGGCGCAGTGATTGCCGGTACCGCAAATCTCAGGGTGATTAAAGGTATCCGGTTGATGCGCTTCGACAGCACTGGCGACGTGTATCGGATCGAGTGCCGGGCGAATCAAACTGAACAGAGGGTTGGAGTACGGGTGCTCGATCCGGACGGCATCCTGCACTACACAGTGGATGTTCTGCTGGATGAGCCAACGGCGAAACAAGACTTCAGCGCCGATGCCGCATTGGCTTTGCTGCCGTGGCAGCCTAACAGCGGTGTAATTTATGACGGCCGTTTGTTCCACGGCCCCGACTTGCAGGTGATCGAAAACCTGCAAGGCCTGTGCGAGGCCGGTTGCGCCGGACTATTGCAAACACGCAGCTCACGGCGGATCGGTTTTAACGTCGATATCGACGTATTGGATGGCGGGCTCCAGCTAGCCGTACTTTGGGTGCATGAGCATTTAGGCTGCGAGTCGCTGCCGACCGGAATGGATGCGTTTTACCTGCACCGGCCCTGGCCGGAAAGCGGAGCGGTCTTTTGCGAAGCAAGATGTGATGTCCGCAGCGAGCTGGTGACGAAGTGGACGCTATTGTATCGTACTGCCGAAGGCGAACTGCTTAGCTCTATTCATGGCCTTAGCATTCACCTGCTGCCGGGCGCCGGTAGCACGCCCTCTGCGAAAACAAGTATCGAAAACGTTTGAGCGGGCAGGGATAACAGCGGATGAGCCAACAATTCGAACCGATTGCGATCATAGGCCGCGGCTGTATTTTGCCTGGCTGCAGTTCGCCCGAAGCGCTCTGGGAAACCGTCGCGGAAGGGCGCAGCCAAATTACAGAAGCGCCGACCGGCGATTGGCGTGTTTCTATGGAACGGGTGCTCGATAGTGCATCGGCTCATTACAATGCCGATCACGCCTGGACTGACAGAGGCGGCTATATACGCGGCTTCGCCGAGCAATTCGATCCCGCGGTGGCTTCTATCGATGCAGCCCTGATTGCCCGGCTCGATCCTGTTTTCCAGTGGAGCATTTATGCCGCTCAGCAAGCGATGGCCGAGGTGCGGCCCGGCAAGACCGGTAATACCGAACGCGCAGGGCTGATTCTCGGCAACTTGTCCTATCCGACCCGTCTGCATACCCGGCTGGCCGAGCAAAGCTGGCTATACCGACTTGTCGGCAAACGGCCGCCTGCCGGTACCGATGTCCATGCCTGGAATCGTTTCATGTCCGGGTTGCCGGCCATGCTGGCGGCCAAGGCCTGCCATTTTGCCGGAGGATCGATGGCACTGGATGCCGCCTGCGCTTCCGGTCTTTATGCGATTAAAATCGCTTGCGACCGGCTACAGGACCGCCGCGCCGATTTGATGCTGGCCGGTGCGGTTAATGCGGCCGACCAGTTGTTCCTGCATGTCGGTTTCAGCGCGTTGAATGCCTTAAGCCGTAGTGGCCGAAGCCGTCCGTTCCATCAGGATGCCGACGGTTTACTGCCGGCCGAAGGCGCGGCTTTTGTCGCGCTCAAGCGCCTCGACGATGCGTTGTCGGCGGGCGACCGTATATTCGGCGTCATTCGCGGCGTCGGCCTTTCGAACGATGGCCGTAGCGGCGGTTTTCTGTCGCCGTCTCAGGCAGGGCAGGTGCGCAGCATGCAGGCGGCATTGGCCCAGGCGGGTTTGGCGCCGGATGCTGTGCAATATGTCGAGTGTCACGCGACCGGCACGGCGGTCGGCGATGCGACCGAAATTGCGAGCTTGAACCGCGTCTACGGCAATCGGGATTTGGCGCTGGGTTCGCTGAAAGCCAATCTCGGACATCTGATTACCGCATCCGGCATTGCCGGCTTGCTGAAAACGCTGACGGCGATGGAACATGGGATTATCCCGTTGACCCCCGGCAGTCGGCCTTTGAACGGCGCTTTGGCCGATACCGGATTTAATGTCCCCGAGCGGAACGCAAGCTGGAATGAGCGGGACGGACAGAGAACCGCCGCCATCAGCAGCTTCGGATTCGGCGGCAATAATGCCCACCTGATAATAGAGCAACAGCCTGCAATACAGCCGAGTCAATTCGTACCTGCGCCCAAGATTGTGCCGGAAGTGGCAATCGTCGGGCTGGGTATCCGCACGCAACTTGATCCGAATGCGACCGCTTTTGCCGAGCGCCTACTGGGCGACGGCAACGCCTCAGCCGATTTTGACGCGAACTGCCTCAAGCTATCGGCCAGGCAACTGGTGTTTCCGCCCAACGAGCTCAAGCAGGCACTCGGACAGCAACTGATATTGCTGGACGTGGTGCAACAGGTAACGGCACATCTTGCGCCGCTTGATCCTGAGCGCACCGGCGTCTTTGTCGGCATGCATACCGATTCCGAAATTTGCCGTTACGGTTTGCGCAAGCGCTGGCCTGAGTTAATGCAGCAAGCCGGTATTACTGCCGATAGCGACTGGTTAACGGCTGCCGAAAAAGCGTTGTCGCCGCCGCTCGATTCAGCCGGGGTTATCGGCAAAATGCCGAACATATCCGCCAACCGTATCAGCAACGCAATGGATATACGCGGCCCCGGTTTCGCCGTTTCCCGCGAAGAGCTTTCCGGCGATGCGGCGCTGGATCTCGCCTGCACCGCGATCCGCCGCGGCGAAATAAATACCGCTTTGGTCGCCGCAGTGGACTTGTGCCGTGAGGAAGTTCACGAACAGGCGGTATTGGCGGTATTGGACGATGCCGGTAAACAGGTTGCCGATGCCGCGGTTATGCTGATACTCAAGTCGCGAACCCAGGCCGAGCACGACGGCGACAAAATCCTTGCGCTGGTCGCAAGCGGCGGCGACGGCTCCGCGGTTTTGCACAATACGCCTTCGGAAAGTCCGCTTTATGCCAAGCTCGGACATGCGCATGCGGCATCCGGGTTGTTGCATATCGCGCTTGGGATACAGATGCTGCGTGCGCGGGCGCAAATCTCGCCCGATGGTAGCGTACAGCCTTTGTTACGTAGCGAGGCGCCGTGGCAGGTCGCTGTCCACAACAGTTCTTTTGGCGGCGAAACGGCCCAGTGGACATTGCGTGAGGCGTCCACGGATTCGGCCGATGTCCTGCGGTTACGCCGGATGCCGGCGTTTAGCCGCTATGCGGCCAATGATCCCGGCGCATTGAGCGAGCGTCTCCGCGCTAACCGAACCGGCGGCGACGGCCCTTGCCGTCTGACTTTGGTCAGCGAACCGGAACAGCTGGACGCACTGCGTGAAAAAGCCTTGCAGACTTTAATGGCGGGCCGGTACGGCGATTCATGGGATCTCGACGGCATCAGTTATCGGTGTAAACCGCTGGCGGGGGAACTTGCTTACGTCTTCACCGGCGCGGCCTCCGCCTATCCGGCAATGGGGCGGGATCTGTTGTTGGGCATGCCGCAGCTTGCCGACGGCTTGGCCGATCGGCTACGGAATCCGGCGGCGGCCGCAGCCTGGGCTTATATAAGTAATGACAGGCGTTCCAAGTTACCGTTCTACCAGCTTGCCGGTTCGTCGTTCTTGTGCCAGCTGCATGCGCAGTTCAGCCGAGGCGTGCTTGGGCTAAAACCGGCTGCGTCTATCGGCCTGTCATCCGGCGAGACTAACGCGATGTTTGCTTTTGGCGTCTGGCAGGATATGGACGGGCTGTTTGCCGACATAAATGATAGCGGACTTTATACCGATGCACTGGCAGAACGCTTTGACGCGGTGCGCCAGCATTGGGGTTTAGCCGTCGATGCGCCGCTGGATTGGGAAAATTACCGGGTGCGTTTTAACGCTGCCGAGGTTGCCGCCGCTGTAGCCAAGACATCCAGGGTTTACCTGACCATTGTCAACAGCCCGCAGGATTGCGTGATCGGTGGCGAACGCAGCGCTTGTCAGGCATTGCTGACGGCTTTGGGTAATCCTCCGGCCGTTGCATTGGGTCACGACCTGGCTATCCATTGTGAAGCGGTATTGCCGTTTGAACCGACGTGGCGCGCGCTGCACACTCGTCCGACCCAATCTAAAGGCCGACTGCGTTTTTACTCGAATTATTTCGGCGGCATCATCGAACCGGCCCGGCAATCGGTGGCCGATGCGCTGACCGGACAGGCCTTGCAAACCATCGATTTTCCGAAGATTGTCAATCAAGCTTGGCAAGACGGCGTCCGTATTTTTGTCGAGCACGGCCCCCGCAACAGTTTGAGCGTTGCGATTGGAGAAATACTCGGCGATAAGGAGCATCTGGCGGTCGCGCTCGACAGAAGCGGCTTACCGGCGTTGGTGCAGGCTTATCGCGCTGCGGCGCAGCTGTGGTGCGCCGGTGTCGATGTCAATCCGGAACAGCTGATTGACCAAGGCCGGTCGGCGCTTCGAAGTAGCGTATCGGACCCGGCAAGCCCGGAAATTACTTTTCACTTGCGTCCGCCTAAAATCGTTATACCGCCGCTACGGCAGCCTGTATTAGCCGAGAACGGCAATAATGTTTACATGCCGCCTGCGCTCAGTGCCGGCGAGTCCGACGGCCGGTTGATTCCGGCCGCGCCGCCGCTGGCTTTCTTGGTTCCGGCGCCGACGCGTATTGCTTCGGCCATTGAAAAACCGGATGCCAAGCAGATTAACGCAACGGGTTTAAAACAGCCGGTATCGTCAACTCAGGTAGTTATGGAAACAGTCGACCCCAACACTATGACTGCAACTTATACAGCCATGCACCAACGGTTGGCCGATGCGCATATCGCGTATTTGCAGGCCCAGGCGCAAGCGATGCAGGATTACACCGGGTTCATGCAGCGCATTTATTCCGCCGCGTTCGGCCATGGGCCGGCAGCTAAGCCATGGTTACAACAACCGGCGCAAGAATACGCGCTGGAACCGGTCCAGGCTGAGTTTGCAACGCCAGCCGTTTCCGGAAAACACTTTCCCGGTCCGGCATTCAGCCGGCAACAGCTTGAAATACTGGCCGGGGGTAAAATCTCGTCGGTGTTCGGCGAGCGGTTCGCAACGCAGGACAGGTACGACGTTCAGGTGCGCATGCCTGAGCCGCCGCTGCTACTGTGCGACCGGGTATTGGGTATCGAAGGCGAAGCGCACAGCATGGGCCTGGGCACGATCTGGACCGAAACCGATGTCCGCGCCGACAGTTGGTATCTGCATCACGGCCGGATGCCCGCGGGGATTTTTATCGAGTCAGGACAGGCCGATTTACTGTTGATTTCCTGGCTTGGCATAGATAATTTCAATAAGGGCGAGCGCGCTTACCGCTTGCTCGGCTGCGATTTGGTTTTTCATGGCCAACTGCCCGAACCCGGCGATACGCTCGAATATGAGATCAAGGTTAATGGCCATGCCCGGCAAGGCGATATCCGTTTGTTTTTCTTCCACTACGACTGCCGAATCAATGGCGAACTGCGTATCTCAGTGCGCAACGGTCAAGCCGGTTTTTTCAGCAAACAGGAGCTGCGGAATTCCGCCGGTGTGATTTGGATGCCGGAAGAGGCGAACTATACCTCCGAGCCCAGGCTTGCCGCACCGCCGCAGCCGACGGGTAAATCCAGTTTCGGTCCGGCCGAGGTCGAAGCCTACCTGAACGGCGATCTGGTCGGCTGTTTCGGCGACGCGTTCTATTGGGCCGACACTCATACCCGCACGCCAACGACGCCGAAAGGCGAGCATAATTTTCTCGGCGCGGTCACCCGGCTCGATTTCAACGGCGGCCCCGCCGGACGCGGTTATTTGCGGGTCGATAAGCCGGTGCGGCCGGACGAATGGTTTTTCAACGGCCATTTCAAGAACGATCCGTGCATGCCCGGTACGCTGATGGCCGAGGCCTGTCTTCAAGCCATGGCTTTTTACATGGCCGCGATGGGATGGACTTTGCCGCGCGACGGTTGGCGCTTTCAGCCGGTGTCCGAACAATCTTACACTTTTGCCTGCCGCGGCCAAGTTACGCCGGAATCGAAACAAATCGTTTATGAGCTGTTTATCGACGAAGTCTGCGAGGGCGAGATGCCGATGCTTTTCGCTCATGTCTTATGCAGCGTGGACGGACTTAAAGCGTTTTTGTGCGAGCGCCTCGCGTTGCAACTGGTGCCCGACTGGCCGCTCAGCAGCATGCCGGAGTATCTGGCCGACAAGGCGGATGCCCGGCCGTTGGCTAGAATCGGCGACTTCCCGCTCGATTACCGATCCTTGATTCATTGCGCCTGGGGCAAACCTTCGCGCGCTTTCGGGCAGGGCTTTGCCCATTACGACGGACCGAGGCGCTCGCCGCGCTTGCCGGGACCGCCGTATCACTTCATGACTAGGATCACCGACTTGCAGGGCGAGATGGCGCGGATGCAAGCGGGCGCGCGGGTGACTGCGGTGTTCGACCTGGAGCCGGAGGCCTGGTACTTCAACGAAAACGCCGTCGCAACCATGCCCAATTGCGTGTTGATGGAAGTGGCGCTGCAACCGTGCGGCTGGCTGGCGTCCTATACCTTGCAACGCCAAGCCTCCGAACGCGAGCTTTTGTTCCGCAATCTTGACGGCGATTCCGTTCAGTACCGCGAGGTCGGCAAGGCCGACCGCACGATTACTTCGGTTGTGGAATTGCTTTCGGTTTCGCAGGTCGGGGACATGATTATCGAGAAGTTCTCGGTGCACTGTACCGTCGATGGAGAGGACTTGCTGAGAGTCGAAACTGTGTTCGGTTTTTTCCCGCCTGCCGCGATGGTCAATCAAAGGGGCTTCGATACCCGCGCCGAGGATCGTGCCCGGCTGGAACTGCACAGCGATACGAGGCTCGAGTTTAAGGATTATCCTGAGATTTTGTTCGGCACCAACGGCAATGCCCGGCTGCCCACGTCGAAACTGTTGATGCTTGACCGCATTACCGGGCACTGGCCGCAAGGCGGCGCGGCAGGGCTGGGCGCAATCCGCGCGGAAAAGGATGTCAACCCGAAGGATTGGTTTTTCAAGGCCCACTTTTTTCAGGATCCTGTGCAACCGGGTTCGTTGGGCGTCGAAGCGATGCTGCAAGCTATCCAATCATTGATGCTGCTTCAGGGAATGGACGCAGGCATCGACAGGCCCCGTTTTGAACCGATTGAAATTGGCGGGCGCACGCTGTGGCATTACCGCGGCCAAGTCACCCCTGAGAAAGAGAAAATTACCGTTGAATTCGAGATCAGCGAGAGCGGCAGTGATCAGCGCGGCGTATTTGTGATCGGCCAGGCCCGGCTGTGGGTGGATAATTTGCAAATTTACCAGGCCCCGCAGATTGGCATGCGTATTATCCGCGATGCCTCACCTACGGCAGCTTCGCAGACGGTTTTTTTATGGCGGCTCGATTTGAACGACCCGAAAGATGCCTGGATCGAAGACCATTGTCCTACTTATACCTTGCCTGCTTTGCCATTGACTTATGAGCTGGAGCTGATGGTTGCGGCAGCGGCGCCTTTGTTTGCGGGCATGACGTTGCAGGCTATTGAATGTGCCAATGCCAAGCAATGGGTGGTATTTGCGTCATCCGTTGTCAACGGCCGAACGCTGGTGGATTTGATCGATTCAACGCAAGCCGACGTCACGCTGCAACAGCAGACAGAACAGGGAGACTTTGTGACCGCGGCAACGGCCCGCTTATGTTTCGGCAGCATTGATGCGGCGGCCGGACTCGCGCCTCTCGAACCGCTACGCGACGCCCGTCCGGTCGATGAAAATCCGTACATGGACGCTTCCTTGTTCCATGGCCCCAGCTTGCAGTTAATGCATGGGCTATGCCGGGGCAGCAACGGTGCTTATGCGACGCTGAGAGTCAGCGCCGGTGCCGGGCTGCTTAATCCTATCCTGCTCGATGCCGCGCTGCATTGCATACCGCACAACAACTACCGGCTGTGGTGCGAAACAATCGAGCCGGGCTTGGCCGCTTATCCGGTCAGGATCGAGCGTCTTCGTCTATTCGGTCCTCTAGACGAAACCGGCGAGGTAGAGGTGCAAGCGCGTTTTGTCGCGTTGGAATCCGGCCGCTTCCCGCGCACGCATCTGCGCATATTGCGAGGCGGCATCGTGCTTGCGGCGTTCGATTTGGTTGAAATCCTGTTGCCGAAAGGACGCCTGGGCTTGGCTGAGCCCACTGCGTTACGAGCGTTTTTACGCGACCGCCGCTTCGAGGCCGGGATTGCGTTGGCCGAGGTCGGGCTCACGCAAACTCAACTAAAACGGCAAGATGTGACGACTAGCGACTGGTTGCCGGGCACTTTGGCATGCGTTTATGGTGTGGCTGAGGCGAAAGCTGACTTGGCCCGGCAAATCGCGGTAAGAGACCATATCGGCGCACAGCTGCACTTGCATCCCAGCGCGGTGGCCATGAGTCCGGATGGTCGAGGCTGTCTGAATCTACCGTTCAATCGTTTCGAGCTTGATATCCAGGATGAAGGCGATACAGTCAGCGTACATAGTGAACCGCCCGATCGTTTTGCCTGGGAAAGCATCCGTCATGACTGGTTGGAACGCATGGGTGGAGATTCCAGCTTTGTCCTCGACGTAGGGCTTGCCTTGATCCGTCGCTTTGTCAGGCGAGTCGTGCTCAGCGATCCGGAAGGTTATAGCGCGCTACGCGGCAAGCCGGTACTTTATCTGGGCAATCATCAAACCGGCGTCGAATCGTTTTTGTTCTTGTCGATGGTAACCTCGCTGGCGCAAATCCCGGCCGGGGCTATTGCGAAGCAGGAACACCGCGAGAGCTGGATCGGCATGATTCACCGGCTTGCCGAGCAGACGATGGGCGCGCGCAACCCGCTACGCATGTTCTTCTTCGACCGCGCCCAACAAAGCGACATGCTCAGGCTGTTGCACGAATTCGGCTCCGGGCTGGACCTGAATCCCGGTTCACTGTTGGTTCATGTTGACGGCACCCGGTCTCAACAGGCCGGCATGCCGGTGCGGGCGGTCAGTTCGGTGTTGATCGATCTTGCGCTCAAGTACGAGTTGCCGATTATTCCGGTGCGCTTTGCCGGGGGGTTGCCGCTTGAGCCCGAAGCCGGGCGCCTGGAATTTCCGTATCGGCTGGGGCAACAGGACTATTACCTCGGCCAGGCTGTGCATCCGCAGATTTTGCGTGTTTTGCCTTATGCGCAACGCGCGCAATGGGTCGTCGAGAGCATCAATTCTCTCGGCCCTACCGGTGTCGCCGATTTACCGTTGCCGGGCGATACGGCCTTTGCGCAAAAGGTGGGCGTTTACCGTGCAAGCGGTTACGACGAAATCCGTTCTGTACTCCATGCCGCATTGACTGAGTTGCCCGCATGCAGCGAGATGACCGCACGGCTAATTGCCGATTCGCAGTGGGACGCGTCTGATTACGCCACGAGTCTTTCGCTCGAATTGCTGGGTTACGGCAAGCATGGGCCGGCTAAAAGATAACGCGTGCAATGGCGTGGGCGGAAGCTCCTGGGCAGTTGTGCTTGCCGAAATTGCGCCCACCCTTCGACAGGCTCAGGGCGAACGGGATTTCGGAAGCTTTGCTGGGGCGGGCGAGAACGATGAAACAACTATCCGGCGTCGGCTATATTCCGCGCCGTTAACAAAAGAATAGGAATAAATTATGAGTGAAGAATATCTCGATAAGCAAGACAACGGTTCGTTAGTTAATTTCGAGCGCTGGATGGGGCGAACAGGCTTGTCGCTGGTGCCTCCGACAATGAGCGCGAACCAAGTCACGCTGATCAGCGGCGGTTGCGGAATGTTGGCCGGGCTGGCTTTCTATTTAGCCTCTTTCAGTCAGGTCTGGTTTGTTTTCGCCGGGATACTGACACTGATGCACTGGGCTGCGGACAATATCGACGGCCATGTCGCGCGCAGCAGGAATCAGTGCTCGCAGGCCGGGCGCTTTCTTGACATCTTCCTCGATGCGGTGACCTTTGCCGCCTTGGGCGTCGGCTTGGCCTTTGCCGATTATACGATTTTCCCGATTGTCGCGGTGGCGACTGTCCTTTGTCTGTTGCAGTATGTTCTGACGGTGTTGTGGATTGCCATGACCCGTATTTGGCCGTTTCCGGCCTTTGGCCCGGCCGAAGCGTCGCTGACGTTAATCATACTCTCGGTGTTGATGCTGTTTTTGCCGCGGGAGCTGTTCGTGCTGTGGGGAAGAGGCTTTAGTCTTATCGATGTGGCTTTCGCCCTGACCATACCCAGCAGTCTGGTGACCTTGTTTATGTCGGCGCTTGCACTGTTTAAACATTTACAGCGGGAAACCGTGGAGAGCACAGCCAATGAAGCATCAGTAACAGCAACGCAGAGCACAGGCCCGCGCTAATCAAAGTGCCGCTCGCGACTTGGCCGGCTTTGGCACCGCCCATTTCGTGCCCGTCAAGAACGGCAGCGACGAGCATGGGCACCAGCGCGGAAACCAAATCTCGAAGCACGGTTAATCCTGCGTAAGCGCGGGCATCAACGCGATTCGAATTTGACTCTGCGAGCCTGTCCAGCGCGAAAGGAATCCGCGCCCAGCTCAGCACGGTAGCAGCCCCCAATCCCAGGCCCAGGCAGATTGCAGCGGCCATTGGAGCCAAGGCTTGCCACCAGAGCGATGCGCCGGCACACCAAAGCAGAACGGCTGCAATCAGCACCTGTTCGGAATGCCAACGGCGCACCGCCAAGCTGGTAAATATTGCCGCGGCAATGATGCTGACCTGTAGAAGCAGCAAAATCAGGGCGTCACTGATTCCGGCGGCGGCACAGAGAAAGATGGTTAGCATCAGCGTGGACTGAACCATGAACCATACCAAGAGATTACCCCCCACTGCCCACCACAGCACCCCTGAACGGGTAAGCGCCCGCCAGGGAATCGGCTCGCCTTTGGCGGCGCTTACCGGGGCGTTGCCCAAAACGCGTTGCAGCCCAAGTCCGCATAAAGCTCCTCCTAGCGCAGACAGTAGCGCCACCATCGCGCCTAAAGCCAATAGGCGCTGCTCGATCGGCCATAGCCCTTCGGTTGCGTTGTGAAGTCCCAATACCAGTAAGGTCAACAGCATCGATCCGCCAAAACGGTAACTATTCAGTTCAACCCGTTCTTTCTCGACCGAGCTGATCAGCGCGGTCAGCGAAAGATAGGCAAGATAAACCACGGCGAAGAGCAGGTGGAACAGCCAGGACAGCAGCAAGTACCAGAGCGGTTGCCAAACCCCGAGCGGGGGAACCGACCATAGCAGTGCGAAGCTGGTAGCGAGGCCGAAGCTCAGCCGCGCAATTAACCGGCACCGCTTGGCCGCACTGAGGACATGGCGGTCCAGCCAGTGCCCGGCCCATAAACTGGCGAAGGCACTGAACACATAGCCGCTGCCGTGAATCAGCCCGGCTTGGAGCGTTGGAATTCCGGCTATTTCAATTAGGAAATACAGCCAGTAAAAAGCTAAGCATAAAGAGGTAATTGAAGGGCCGACATCGCCGCCGGCATAAAGGATTCCGATGCGAAAGGAAAACACGCTGCTATGAGAGGGAACTGGCACGGTTGGTTGGCTCGTTTTTTGTAGTTGAGGAAAAGCGGCTTGCCTATCTTCGACCGGGTTGGCAATTGAATGCAATATTAGCTCTATTTTATTCACAGGTAACGCCAATGGCGAATGCTACAATTAAATTTTCTCAGGTCATGTCACAAACGAAGCTGCCACTGTCCAGTATGCAAACAACTTCTTCCAAGAGCAATGCCGTCGCGATCTTCGATGTCGACGGCACCTTGTGCGCCACCCGAAGCTCGTCCAGTCTGATCTGGCTGCTCGCGCGTCAGCACTCGGCGTGGCGGCACCGCCTTTGGCTAGCCAGCCTGGTTTGGCGCGCGCCTGCGGTATGGCTAGCCGACAAATTCAGCCGCGATTTGGCCGACCGGATGGTCTACGGTCAATTTGCCGGTCTTTCTTTGCAGACAGTGCAGGGCGATGCGCAGCGTTGCTGCGAGACGCTTTTGCTGCCGTCGTGTTTCCGCGAAGCCTTGGCCGAACTGGCTGCGCACCGGCAAGCCGGGCGGCGCATCATTTTACTGAGCGGCGGTATCGACGTGATTTTGGCCCCGCTTGCGGCAGCCTTGGGCGCGGAGTTGCTGGCCCAGCGCCTGGTCGCGGAGGATGATCGCCTAACCGGAGCCTACCGCCGTTATGCCGCGCTCAACGATGAGCCGTTTGCCAGCCAGGGGGACAGTAAACTGGCTGCCTTGCAGCGTTATGCGGACGCCAACGGCATTGACCTGAGCGCTTCTTTTGCCTACGGCGATAGCATCAACGATACCCAGATGTTGGGCGCAGTGGGTCACCCGATAGCGGTTAACCCGGACCGGCCCTTGAAGCGGATCGCGTTATCGCGAGGCTGGGAGATTCGCCATTGGGGAAAGGTATTATAGATAGTCTTGCGGGCAATGAGTTTTTGACTGCATTAATATTCTTATTCTTAAGGTGTCGCTAGCACGACGGTTATTTGAATCGGGTTCTCGCACCCGAGGGCGAGTTACTTTCTTTTGCCTCGCCTCGGCAACTGCTCCTGCGTTGCTCTACCTCCTGAATCCATGCAGTCGAAAAAAAAGTAACCAAAGACCAATCCGCCAGGAGCGGATTGGGACGCCAAAGGCGCATGCAGTGCGAGCGCCAGGAAGGCGCGAGTCAGAAGGCGACCCGGTTGCCGCTTGAATCACTCGGCACATCCTTGTGCCTCGCCCTTCGGGTGCGATGCATGCAAATCGGCTATCCTGCAGATTCGTCCTGTGCTCCTCGCTTTCAATGGGGGTTGCCAGAAGGGCCATCCTTGGCCCTCTGACAATGCGCTGCATCCATGCAGCGCCCCTGCGGGCTATTCCCGTCGAAAGCTCCGGTGCTCGGCGCGGCAAACGGGAGAAATACGGTCCGTGCGTAACATCAGTTATTTATATCATCGATTTTTTTCAATCACCGTGGATTCCTGCCGCTCCAACCCAGCCTGTTATTTATAAGTTTATGTTGTCGTTGGCCGTATTTTTAGGCGGAGTTAATTTTATGAGCTGGGCCGCACTGCAAAAACAGACGCTAAATAGTCCTGCGGATAACCGATCCAAGTAAATAGCGAATCGATAACCGGTAGACGCTAGTGAAAGTTTTGGACATAAACGCAGTGTAAAATGTCGCAACGAAAAACCGGCCACTCGAACCGTAGAACGACATGAATCGCAGGCAGTAACAGAGAACCGCCGGCAAGTGCCTGTCGTTCCCATGTTTTAATCCGATCCGTCTGCGTAATTTATATTGCGCTGTTTTAAGATTGTATTGGCTCGTACTGGATTCGCGCGAGGAACCGTATTTTAATTTTTACCCCGGATTCGTTAGCTACAAATCATGTATTTTTAGGTTATACGTTCAGTATATTTATTTTTGAATAGGCAATTATCTCGATGAATGAAAAACACGCGTTGGTAAAGAAAACCACGCAATTAAAACAAATGCTGACCACTCCGGGGCTTAATTTCATCTGCGAGGCGCATAACGGCATCAGTGCGCGCATTGTCGAAGAAGTCGGCTTCAAGGGCATTTGGGCGAGCGGCTTGACCATTTCCGGGTCTTTGGGCGTCAGGGACAATAACGAAGCGAGCTGGACCCAGGTATTGGAATTGGTTGAGTTCATGAGCGATGCGACCAACGTGCCGATATTGCTGGACGGCGACACCGGCTACGGAAATTTCAATAATTTGCGGCGCCTGGTTTCTAAACTGGAATCCCGGCAGGTGGCCGGTGTTTGCATCGAAGACAAGCTGTTTCCGAAGACCAATTCCTTCATTGAAGGCGAAAAACAGAGCCTTGCCGACCTGGACGAATTTTGCGGCAAAATCAAGGCCGGCAAAGACACGCAAAAGGACGATGATTTTGTCATTGTCGCCCGTACCGAAGCGTTTATCGTCGGCGCAGGCCTGAAAGAAGCATTGCGCCGCGCGGAAGCCTATCGGCTGGCCGGGGCCGACGCAATTTTGGTGCATAGCAAAAAACACATGCCGGTGGACATCGAAGCATTCATGCAGGAATGGGCCGGCCGTCACCCGATTGTGGTCGTGCCGACGACTTATTATTCGACGCCGACCCATCGCTTCGAAGAGTTGGGCATTTCACTGGTCATTTGGGCCAACCAGATTTTGCGCTCCGCGGTTACCGCGATGCACAAATCGGCGGAGGATATATTCAATTCGAGTTCTATCAAGGCTCAAGAAGACAAAATCGCGCCGGTTTCCGAAATCTTCAGGCTTCAAGGCGCCAAGGAATTACAGCTGGCCGAAGAGAAATACCTGCCCGGCGAACGCACCGACTGCAAGGCGATTATTCTCGCCGCCAGCCGGGGCGAAGCGTTGGGCGAGTTGACCGAGGATCGTCCGAAAGCGATGTTGCCGATCAACGGCAAGCCGATTATCGATGCCTACGTGGATGAGCTGCGCGCATTGCATATCGGCGATATCTCCGTGGTGCGCGGTTACAAAAAAGAATGCCTGAACTCTTTCGCTTACCGGCATTACGATAACGACCGTTATCAAGATACCGGCGAGTTATATTCGCTGTATCAGGCCCGTGACGAGCTACGGGGCAACGTCATCGTTTCCTACGGCGATTGCCTGTTCCGTAGCCACATACTCAGGGATTTGCTGGAAAGTTCAGCGATGACAACTATCATTGTCGATGCGGAGCTGGGAGATAAATCGAAAAATAAAGATATGGCATATTGTAGCCGCCCCTATTCCAACGATTTCTTTAATCACAACATTGAGCTGGAACGCCTTGAACGAGCGGATTCATCGGGGTCGGCAAACGGCGAGTGGATTGGCTTACTGATGCTGGGCGAACAGTCCAGCCCGATCGCAAGGCAATTATTGGAAGAGATGGCGCAGCAGGACGACTTCGAGAAATTAGGCGTGCCCGACTTGATTAACCGGCTTAAGGAACACCACCCCATTCGGGTCATTTACACCAAAGACGGATGGATCAATATCAACGACATGAACGACTTCATTGCGGCGGGACTCTGGCAATGATCGATACGCTCGAATTCCAGGGCGTACTAAAGTCTCATGGCTATCGCCTATTTTCCGGCGTGCCCTGTTCGCTGCTGCAACCGCTGATCAACCTGGCCGGCAATTCGCTGAACTATATCGCGGCGACTAATGAGGGAGAAGCCGTCGCGATCGCGGCGGGCGCTCAATTAGGCGGCATGAAGTCGGCGGTGCTGCTGCAAAATTCTGGGCTTGCCAATGCATTGGCGCCGCTGACTTCGCTGACCAATATTTGCGAGCTTCCGATTACCGGCTTTGTCGGTTTCCGCGGCGAACCCGGAGTCGCCGACGAAGTTCAGCATGAATTCATGGGCCGTATCAGCGCCCAATTGCTGGAAATCAGCGGGGTTCACGTTTGCCATCTGGCGACCGATTTGCAGCGTGCGTCCGAACAACTGGCCGAAGGGCAAGAATATTTGGCGCGCGGCATATCGGTGTTTTACCTGGTTTCCAAGGATAGCTTCAGTCCGCTTGAACTAAAAGCCAAAGCGCCGATCCGCTTTAATCCGGGCACGCTAACGCGGCCGCAACCCGAAGCGGTAGCACCTCCCAGCCGTTATCAAGCCTTGCAGGTCGTGTCCCGGCACAAGCAGGACGATACCGCGGTGCTGGCGACCACCGGCATGTGCGGGCGGGAATTGTTCACCATCGAAGATTCGCCGAACAACTTGTACATGGTGGGTTCCATGGGCTGCGTTTCGTCGATTGGCCTCGGCATCGCGATAGCCAAGCCCAATAAGAAAGTCATCGTATTGGACGGCGACGGCGCGTTGCTGATGCGCATGGGCAACCTGGCGACCAACGCCTATTGCAGGCCGGACAATCTATTGCATGTGTTGCTGGATAACGAGAGCCACGACTCCACCGGCGGGCAGGCGACCGCTTCCAGCAATATGGATTGGCCGGCTATCGCGTCGGCGGCGGGCTACCCTGCGGTCGTTCAGGCAAACGGCTTGGCAGGCTTCGAACAAGCCATCGTGGAGTGGATGCGCAATCCCAAGCTTACCTTTTTGTATCTATCCGTTGCCAAAGGCTCGATTTCTCCGTTGGGCAGGCCCAGCATAACGCCTGCACAAGTGGCTCTCAGGTTGAAGGCGTTTCTCCAATGACCATCGATACCGCTGTGATTATGGCGGCCGGGCTAGGCAGCCGAATCCCTGAATTTTCCCGGCATGGCCCTAAAGGCTTTATCCGTGTCGGAGGGCAGCGGATCATCGAACGCTCCATCGATATTCTTGAGCGTCATGGAGTGCGCCGTATCATCATCGGTACCGGCTACCGGGCGATGAACTACGCCACTATGGTAAAACGCCATCCCGAGGTCCGTATCGAATGCGTGCTGAATGTCGATTATGCAAATTCAGGCAGTCTGGAAACCTTGCTGCGCTGCACCGAAGCCCTGGATTGCGATTTTCTGTCGCTGGAATCCGATTTGCTGTACGACAGCCGGATGATAGAGCAGGTGCTTTCTTCGCCTTATGCGAATGTTATTTTAGCGTCCGGCGAAACCCAGTCGGGCGACGAGGTTTACATTGAAACCAACGAGCGTAGCGAACTGGTCAATCTGTCCAAAGATCCGGCAATGCTTTCCCGTATCGATGCCGAACTGGTGGGCATCTGCAAACTCGCCGCCGAAACGCCCTATGCGCTGAGACAATGGCTGGTGAAAGCCGGTCTTGCCCGCCCTGCCCAATTGCATTATGAAGAAGGCTTGGTCGGCATCGCCGATACGGTTTTATTGCATGTCGAAAAAACCGGCCTGCCCTGGACCGAGATCGATACCCTGGAACATCTGGAGCGCGCCAATAAGCTGATTTGGCCGCGCATACAATCTATCGAAAAGGTCTGACATGACTATCCGCCGCAATATTTTGTTGACGCCCGGCCCCGCCACTACCAGCGAACGGGTCAAGCAAGCCCAGGTCGTTCCCGATATTTGCCCACGCGAGGTGGAGTTCGGCTTGCTGCTGGACAGCATCCGCCGAAGGCTGGTGCAAGTGATTCATGGAGAAGATACCCATGCCGCGGTATTGTTCGGAGGTTCGGGAACCGCAGCAGTGGAAGCCTGCATCAGTTCGGTGGTGCCCTATGGCGGAAAAATCCTGGTCTTGATCAACGGCGCATACGGCAAGCGTATTCTGGATATATGCCGCATCCATTTGCGGCCCGAACAAATCGCCGTTTACGAGACTGCTTATGATAGGTTGCCGGACCCGGCGGAAGTGGAGCACATCCTGTTTGAGGATACGTCTATCACGCACTTGGCGTTGGTCCACCACGAAACGACCACAGGCATTTTGAATCCGCTTGACGAGATTGCTTCGATCTGTTGGCGCAATGAGGTTAAGTTGATCGTCGACGCGATGTCGTCTTTTGCCGGGATTCCGATCGACCTGCGCCAAACTCCCTGCGATTTTATGATAGCGTCGTCTAACAAATGCATTCAAGGAATGGCCGGTGCGGCTTTCGTTATTTGCCGCAAAAGCCTGCTGAGCCCACCTGAAGACTATCGGCCACGCAGTTTGTATTTAGACTTGTACGGCCAGCATGCCGGTTTCGAGTCGAACCTGCAAATGCGTTTTACCCCTCCGGTGCAGGTGCTGTATGCCCTGGATGCGGCGCTGGATGAGTTCTTTGAGGAAACACGGCTGGGCCGCTACTGGCGTTATTGCCGCAGTTGGGAGGTTTTGCTGGAAGGCATGGCCGAGTTGGGCTTCGCCGCGGCAGTGCCGGATCTTCCCCAGTCCAAGCTGTTAACCACTTTTTTGGAACCCGATCATCCCCGCTATCGCTTCGAGGCCATGCATGATGCGTTATTGGCCGAAGGCTACACCCTTTATCCGGGTAAAGTCGGAGAATTAGCCAGCTTTCGTTTGGCAAATATCGGACAAATCGACACGCATGACATCCGGGCGTTTCTTAATGCTCTGGAGCGCTACCTGGCCGCGAACGATATAGTTTTGCCGCCCCGCTTTAAAACTCTCAACGACTAGAAGGTTCAGAAAATGGATATTGGTAAACTTTACGATCAAAGCATTGCCGGCACTTATGACCGGGATGACTTGGGACTATTGTCAGGCGCGAGAAATACGGCATTTCAGCAAATTGAAACCTATGTCTCTAAGCCTCTTATTAATGATGTATTGGATCTGGCCGTAGGCACCGGCGAGTCGCTGATGCAAATCAAAGAACTGTTTCCGGCAGCCAATAGGCATGGTATCGATCTATCCTGCGAAATGCTGGAAATAGCAAAAACCAAGCTGTCTTTCAATGCGATCCATGACGATGTCGTGAATACCGGTAAACATTTTGCATCGGGCGGAGTCGATTTAATATTGATGCACTTTCTGACGACATTTATAGATGGCAACGAAGTGGTGCGGGATACTTCGAAACTGTTGCGGTCCGGCGGTTATTACTCGATTGTCAGCAGCACCTATGAAGCATTCCCTCGGATCTATGAGCTTGCCCGGATGATGCTTTCCGATGATTTCATCAAACAGGCCAATCCATCGCCGATGAATACCGACACTATCGCCTCGTATTTTAGCAATGCCGGTCTGGATATTGTTGCAGTCGACACGTTCACGAAACCGGTGAAGTTTTCCAACTTTACCGAGTTTTATCAGTTCGGCATGAACTCCGGCTTCTTTACCCACATTCTGGCGCAGTGTAACAGTGAGCAGATTGCCGAATTCAGTCGTCTGGAACATGTTTTTCCGCTGGAAGATCACTACAAAGCGTCAGTCGTGCTTGCCCGGAATCCGTAAAAAAACTCATCCTTGAAGTGCAACTTACGTTACAAAACAAACGGTACCTCAATGGCTTGTCTGTTTGTCTGCGGTAAAAAACCGATTATTTTTTGGAATGAGACAGGAATAACCAAGGCGGCAACCCTTATCCGAACGGTCGGGTTTCGGGGTTTGCAATTGACCGCAGGGCGCGCTGTGCATTGATGCTTATGATGATGCCCGAAGAACACCCTGCCTGGAAAGACCGAAGATATGACCGCTCAAAGCGTATATGAGTAAACCTGGAACATTGTCGACACGCTATTTTCTTTGTCATTTTTTGGCGGGGGCCGGCAACGCGTTTTTTGATGTACTGCTTAAAAACGGCATTATTGTTTACGCCGCTTTTAAAGCGGACATGAGCGCCGGTCATGTCGGCCTGATCGCAACGCTTTCGTGGAGCTTGTTTATGCTGCCGTTTTTTATTTTTTCGGCTCACGGCGGGTATCTTGGCGATCGCTATGACAAACGCAAAGTCGCTATGGTTTTGCGGATTATCGATATTTTTCTCGCGGCTTTTGCCGCGTTCGGTTTTTTTAGCGGCAATATCGGTTTGTTGCTGGTTTTGGTTTTTGCAAAAGGTATGACCTCGACGCTGTTCGGTCCTTTGAAATACGCGATGCTGTCTGAATTCCTGCCGCTTTCGGCCTTGGCGGCAGGGGCATCGTTAATGGAGGCCGGGACTATGATCGGCATACTCGGAGGAACCTATATCGGTGCTATTTTTGGTGCCGATGCCGACGCATCCCGAATCGGAGCCATAGCGTTAATCGCTACGGCCGTGTCATTACTGGCGACGTGGGCCGGTCCTAAAAGTACGCAAAGCAATCCCGACTTATTATTGCCGGGCTTTAACCCGTTGAAACCGACTTTGGAAATACTCCGCCTGGCTTGCGAAGACCGCCGTTGCATGGCCGCCATCGTGGCGTTGTCATGGTATTGGTCGCTGGGCGCGGTTTACTTATCCAACGTAACGGTGCTGGTGCGCACGACTTTGTTGGGCGACCAGAAGTTGGTGGCTTCGGTGCTGTTAATTTTTACTTTGGGTGTCAGCTGCGGATTGGCGGCCGGTTCTTACTGGCTACGCGGCAAAGCTAATGCCGGTACCGCGAATGTCATGGCTTTGGCTATAAGCTTGGCCGGCATGGATTTATATTGGTCTATCCCTGACTCGTTGCTTAGAATGCAGTTCGATTTTTTTACCATTGCTTTGGCTTCAGGTATTTATGCGGCGTATTTTTCATCGGTACTGTATTTGACTGTCAATCAACACACCAAAGCACGCGTATTTGCCGCCTACAATATTATGAGTTCCCTGTTTGCGGTATCGGCTTTATTTTCAAGTATGTTGATTATTGGTCTTGGCATCTCTTTGCCCTTATGTCTGGCTGTATTCGCGTTCTTCACCATACCCTTGACCTTGCTGGTAAGTCGGACGATTCGACGACAAGCAGCGCAATATTGTTCGGCAACATGATTTTTGACTGACTGGAATGTCCGAAAAATTAGGGCGGGATTATTTTAAAAACTTACGACTTAGCCGACATACTCTAGCTAAATACACTCTATTCAAGGCAAGCAAGCATGGCAATCTATCGCAGTGAAACATTAAAAAACCAGTTAAAAGTCTTTTTGACGAGTCAGGATATTTCTATTGAAAAGTTCAGCCAACAAACTGGGATTAATAGTGAAATCGCCGCAAAAATTTATAACGATGAACACATCATTCCCAGCCCGGCAATATTGCTTGCTATCGTTACAAGCTATCCGATTTCCCAGAAGAATCTAGTCGTTCTTGATCCGGAAGAAACCCCGCTCTATGGCAAGAATCAAAAACCCATGCAGGTAACAATTTGCGGCTGCGGAAATCTGGGTCATGTTTTTGCCGGGTTATTGTCGGCACGCCCGGATTTAAAAGTTAATTTGCTGGTTTCGAGCGCAGAGAGGGCGCAATTACTTGAACAAGCTATGGCGGCCAACAATGGAATATGGGTCAGGCGGCGAGAAGGCGATGTTTTAGCGCGGCCCGATCGGGTAACGAGCGATCCGGCAATGGCTATTCCGGGTTCTCGCTTAATCCTTCTATGCGTACCATCCCACATTGAAGACGATGTGCTGGAAAAAATTATCCCGTTTATTGATGCAGATACTTACATCGGGGCAATTCCGGGGCCCGGAGGTTTTAATTGGAAAGCAACGGATTGGCTGGCTCGCTTTAATACCAAGGCAACCGTATTCAGCCTGGCTACCATTCCGTGGATGTGCAAAACTATAAAACCCGGCGAGGAAGTCAACATTTTAGGGACTAAAGACTTTAACGGGCAAGTAACCGTTCCGGCCTCGCGTGCGCAAGATGTTTCCGAATTGATGAGCAAGCTATTATTGATGCCGGTGCTGGATTTGGAGAACTTTCTCAATATAACGTTATATCCGGCTAATCAATTGCTGCATAGTGCAATCTCCTATGATTTATTTGCTAACTGGGACGGGACTCCTTTTGCGGAACCGCCGCTTTTTTACCAAGAAATGACAGATGAAGCCGCCAAGCTGTTGCAAGCGATGGATAATGAATTACAGCGGGTGTGCCGGACTTTGGAACAAAAAGTCCCGAATCTTAATCTTTGCGCGGTTCTGCCTTTAAGTTTTTCGATTCAATCGGCTTATGCCGATGACATTACCGATAAATCAACTCTTCGTTCCATTATTGCAACTAATCGCGCCTATGCCGGAATCCGGACTCCGATGACCGAAGTTGAAGGCGGTTATATTCCTGATTTTAACTGCCGTTTCTATTTGGAAGATGTGCCTCATGGCCTGGTGGTTATCAAAGGTGTGGCCGAATTAGCGGGAGTAGAGACCCCAACCCTTGATAAGGTTTTGATTTGGGCGCAAACACAAATGAATTGTGAATATTGGGTTGACGGTGCGTTAAAAGGTAAAGATATCGGTCAATCCGGGGCTCCACAGCGTTACGGCTTGAATAGCTTAGACAAGCTGATGATGACTGTATAAGCTTTGGGTTTTTTGCGGGGATTTAATGCACGCTTGATAAATTCTAATAACAGCTAAACTTTCTCTGCCTGCTGTTGCCCAGAGATACGCCTTTTAAATTTAATGACTGAAGCCAAGAGCAACATAGTGACAAAAACGCAAATCAAAAAGTTGGTGTATTTTATTGCTACAGTTTTAACCGGCATCTCTCCTTTAAAAGCCCAAAATTTATCGGAAACCTTAACCTTGGCTTTGCAAAACAATCCCGCTTTGCATCAGGCTCAAGCCAAGTTATCCGCGGTAGCTGAAACTAAAGATCAAAGTATCGCCCGGTTACTGCCCAGCGTTTATGCGACATCAGCCAGCAGTAGAGAGTACTTGCATAACATCAAAGCCAAAACGCGCAGTGATTATCGGGGAACTGACGTTAATCAGGAATATTGGAACCACACCTTTAATGTCAATTTAACCCAGCCTTTGTTTCGATGGGAATACTGGATAGAGTTGAGCCAGTCCGATAATGAAATTGCCAAGTCGGAAGCGATTTATCAAGGGGAGTTGCAAAACCTGATGGCTAAAACAGCCGAATATTATTTCAATGTGCTGGCCGCAAAAGATGCATTGGATGTTGTTCAGGCCGAAAAACAAGCCATAACGCAGCAACTTGAACAGGCCAAACAACGCTTTGAGGCCGGGTTTGTCGCGATGACCGATGTTTATGACGCTCAGGCAGCTTTTGATCAGGCCGTTACCAGTGAAATAGAAGCCGGCAACCAGCTGGATAATCAAAAAGACTTGTTAAGGGAAATCATCGGTAACAATGAAGTGCGGCTCAATGCCTTGGGCGAACAACTTCCTCTGCTTAAACCGGTGCCCGCCGATATGTCGGCTTGGAATCAATTAGCGCAGGGCAACAATCTGAGCATTGTTTCAGCGATTAATCAGGCCGAAGTGGCGCGTAAATCGATAGAATTGAAAAGGAGCGGACATTTACCGAGCCTGGATTTAGTGGCCGCTTACGGCGTATCCGATAATTCCAGCAGTTTCGGTTTGCGGGGCGACGGCCGAAGTGTCGGCCTACAGCTGAATGTGCCTTTGTTCGAGGGCGGTATGGTTAATTCCAAAACCCGTCAGGCGGTTTTTGAATACGAAGCCGCGAAAGAAAATTTAAACGCCAGCCGACTCACGGTAGAGCGTCAAGTCAACTATGCTTATCGCGGCTTAATGACCAGCATCAGCCGTGTCGAATCCTTAAGCTCCGCTATCATCTCGGCCCAAAAAGCATTGGAAGCCAATGAAGTAGGCTTTGATGCAGGTACGCGAACAATGGTGGATGTGCTGATCACACAAAAAAATCTATTCAGGGCTAAACGCGATTTTTCCCGTGCGCGTTATGATTATTTAATTTACAGCATCAAGTTAAAACAGGCGTCCAGCGACTTGACTCAAAACGATCTTGAACAAATCAACCGTTTATTGATGGCTAAATCCTTCGACTAAAGCCAAGCTCATGAATGTAATGCATAATAAATAAGCCGGGCAAGAAGCACTTTGATTGCAGGCCGCCAAATTTCAGTCTATGACAAATAACAAAAAACTAATTTTCGCCAGCGTAATTGCTTTGATTGCCGTCGGTGCAACATCGGCGCTGATGGCCCCAAAAAGCCAAAGCGCACAACCGGAAACTGTAGCGGTAAAACCTTCATTAATTGTAAGCACCGCCAAACCCGCGGTTGCCGCATGGACGACCAAACTAGTCGCCGGCGGCGATATTGCCCCTTGGCAGGAAGCGATAGTCGGTGCGGAAATTGACGGCTTGAGATTAAGCGCCGTTAACGTCAACGTCGGAGACTGGGTACAAAAAGGCCAGGTTCTTGCAGAATTTTCTAAAGACACGATGCATCAAGCGCTGGCCGAGCAAGGCGCGATGGTCGTTGAAGCCGAGGCGGTGCTGGCGGAAGCCTCGGCTAATGCAAACCGCGCCCGCTTAGTGCAAAAATCGGGCGCGCTGCCTGCGCAGCAAATAAACCAGTTATTAATTGCCGAGCGAACAGCCGAAGCAAAACTGTCGGCTGCGAAGGCGAGGCGCGCTTCCAGCCAATTACAACTGGGATACACGCGGGTGCTTGCGCCCGATGACGGCGTTATTTCCGCGCGTACCGCAACGCTGGGCGCGGTGGTATCCAGCGGCGATGAATTGTTTCGCCTGATCCGGAAAAACCGGCTTGAATGGCGGGCGGAAGTGACCGCCGCCGATCTTGCCGACATCAAGATAGCGGGCGAAGTCATCCTTACGCTGCCGGACCATGAACAAATCAAAGGCGCTGTCCGCATGATCGCGCCTACGATAGACCGCAAAACCCGCAATGCCCTGGTTTACGTTGATTTAACCGCAACGCCGCAGGTCAAGGCAGGCATGTTTGCCAGCGGTGAGTTTCTTTTAGGGACGACGGATGCGTTGACATTACCTCATTTGGCGGTTGTCGTTCGTGACGGTTTTAACTATGTCTTTGAAGTGGATAAAAACAATCGGGTACGGCAGGTTAAAGTGCAGGTGGGGCGCCGGCAGAACGACCGTATAGAAATCTTGGACGGTTTACCGAGTGATACCGATATTGTGATTAGCGGCGCCGGTTTTTTGAATGACGGCGATTTAGTGAGCGTCCAAGCCGAGCCTGTCAATAGTGCCAGTTCAGGCAAATTATGAATGTTTCCGCCTGGTCGATTAAAAACCCTGTCGCAGCCATCGTCTTTTTCATGATGCTGTGTTTTTTCGGCATCAACAGTTTTCGAACGCTGGGTGTACAGGAGTATCCGGATATTCAATTACCGCAAGTTGTCGTGACTGCCAATTATGACGGTGCAACGCCCTCGCAACTGGAAACCGAGGTTGTAAAAAAAATTGAGAATGCAGTCGCCAGCCTGCAAGGCTTAAAGCACATTTACAGCACGGTGAGGGAAGGAACGGCAACGATTACTGTCGAGTTTCAATTGGAAAAAGACGGCTCGGACGCGACTAATGAAGTACGTGATGCGGTTAACCAGATTCGGGCCGATTTACCGGTCGCGATGCGCGATCCCGTTATCACCAAAGTGGTCGATGTCGGCTGGCCTATTCTTACCTATGCGGTTTCATCCAGCCAGATGGATGAAAAAGATTTGTCGTGGTTTGTGGATGACATTTTAAGCAAGCGCATGCTGAGCCTGGAAGGCGTAGGCAAGATAATTCGCCTGGGCGGAGTGACGCGGGAAATAAGTGTCGAGCTTGATCCCGATAGAATGACCCAGCTGGGGATTACTGCGCCCGATGTCTCTCATCTGCTAAACCAAGTTCAACGGGATGCACCCAGCGGGCGCGGCAATGTCGGTGGCGCCGAGCAATCGGTACGCACCTTGGCCAGCGCCAAGACGCTGGAGGATTTAAAAGCGCTGCATTTGCCGATGGGTGGGGACAAGTCCGTCCGGCTTGACTGGATCGCCGACATAGAAGATAGCGTAGAGGAGCGGCGCAGCCTGGCTTTGCTCAATGGTAAGCCGGTCATTGCCTTTGAAGTGAGCCGCACGGAAGGGGCGAACGCCGTGGCAATTGCCAAAACCGTTCAACAAGAAATTCAACAGCTGGCCAAGCAATACCCGAATTTAAAATTCGAGCAAATCATAGACAATACTCTGGTCGCGCAAGAAACTTTTGTCGGCATTATGCGCCAGCTTTATGAAGGCGCTGTGCTGGCGATACTGGTGGTAGGGCTGTTTTTGCGCGACTGGCGCGCCACTTTGATCGCAGCGGTGGCATTGCCGCTATCGATTATTCCGAGCTATTGGGGCATGCAGTATTTCGGCTTCACTTTTAACATGCTCACCCAGTTGGCGTTAGCGCTGGTGGTCGGGGTATTGGTGGATGACGCCATTGTTGAAATTGAAAATATCTCCCGTCACTTAAAACTGGGCAAAACGCCTCTTCAGGCGGCAAATGACGCGGTCGAAGAAATCGGCCTGGCTGTTACCGCAACGACCTTTGCGCTAATCGCCGTGTTTTTACCGACGGCATTTATGACCGGCGTATTGGGCCGATACTTCAAGCAATTCGGCTGGACTGCGGTGCTGGCCATTTTTGCTTCGCTGATGGTGGCGCGGCTGCTGACGCCTATGATGGCGGCGTATTTGCTCAAACCCGATGTGGAAGAGCAGGAAAAACACGATTCAAGTTTGATGCTTGTCTATTTAAGCGCAGTCGCTTGGTGCTTGCGGCATCGAGGCATAACCGTTGTAACGGCGCTTGCTTTTTTTATAGGCTCACTGGCTCTTATCCCGTTGCTGCCAAAAGGCTTTATGCCGCCTACAGACTATGCGCAAACGCAGGTGAATATCGAATTGCCTCCAGGCAGTACGCTTGACGATACGCTGGTTGCTTCAGAACGCGCCAGACAAATGTTGATCGGCGAAAAAGACGTAACCAACGTGTTCAGTCTGGTAGGCAGTAACGAATCGCCCGGCGGAATCAATGTGTCCGGGCAAAGCGGTGAAGTACGTAAAGCAAAGCTGACCGTATTGCTTAATCGCAGGCAGCAACGCGATCGTACTCAACAAGCCATTGAGATTGAACTGCGTGAAAAGCTCAGTCGGCAAATCGGTGTCCGCATTACTGTCGGGCTTCAGGATGTAGGCAATAAATTGCAACTGGTGTTGAAAAGTGAAGACTCCGTCGTTTTACAGACTACCGCCAAAAAATTGGAACGGGATCTGCGCGATTTGAAAAATGTGGGCAATGTGATTTCCAGTACGAGCTTGGTACAACCCGAAGTTAACGTGGCGATTGATTTTGCCAAAGCCGCCGACATGGGCGTGACGGCCGCTATCATTGGTGAAACTGTTCGTATTGCTACCGCAGGCGATTTTACCCAGTCGCTCGCCAAGTTTAATTTAGCTGAACGGCAGTTGCCTATACGGGTAAAACTGCCCCAATCATTGCGCTCGGACCTTCAGGCACTGGGACGTTTACCCGTGCCCGGCAAAAACGGCGCTATCATGCTTGCCCAAGTCGCCGACATAACCATGAACAGTGAACCGGCCGTCATTAAGCGCTTCGACCGCTTGCAACAAGTAACGCTGGATGTTGAGTTGGGACGGCGCGAATTGGGCGATGTCTATGCCGAAGCGATGCTGTTGCCTACGCTTAAAACGTTGCCGAGCAGTGTCAGCCTGGTTGATTTTGGTGATGCGCAAATGATGGCGGACATGTTCGACAGCTTTAGTTCCGCGATGATCATTGGTGTGTTATGCATTTTTGCGGTGTTGGTGCTGTTATTTAAAGACTTTATGCAGCCTTTAACCATCTTGACAGCGATTCCGCTGGCGACAGGCGGTGCTTTTGTATTGCTGTTGTTGACGGGTAAAAGTTTTTCGATGCCCGCACTGATCGGTTTGCTGATGTTGATAGGCATCGTCACTAAAAACTCTATTCTGCTGGTGGAGTATGCGATTGTTGCAAGGCGGGACATGCATTTGCCGCGGGTTGAAGCATTACTTGATGCCTGTCATAAACGTGCAAGACCTATCATCATGACTTCGCTGGCCATGGGATTTGGCATGCTGCCTGTCGCTTTGGGCTGGGGCGCTGATCCCGCATTTAGTGCACCATTGGCGATTGCGGTAATGGGGGGCGTCATCAGTTCTACGCTGTTGAGTTTGTTAGTCGTTCCAGCCGTATTTACTTTTGTTGATGATCTTAAGGAATTGATCCGGCAGTTATTGGTCTGGAAAAGGGATAAGTCCAAAGCCGCGTAATTGGCAATATCTACTATGGTTTTGTCCTGCGCACCTGGACTGCGGCGCAGAACAGCAGTATCAATCCGGCGGTCAATACGCCTATGATGGCCCACATCAGCCATAGGTAATAGATACCGGATCGGCCCGACGCCAGCGCCAGCATAAGCCCGAAAGCGAACAGCGAACTGATGTTCGCCATGTTATTAAACCAGCTCAGAAGAGCGGTCTTGCCCTGTCTGGCGGCACGGGAGGAATAGTCGCGCACTTCCCAGAGAAAGACGCCGTAGCAGGCGCCAATCACAGCGGCGGCGGCAAGGCAAAGAGAGTTGTCGACCTGGATTCCGGCCAGGATAAAACCCGCCGCGAAGATCAGCGCTACAGTAGGCAGCGCCAGCGCCGCAGTTCGCAGGTCTCGGCCGCCGGTTTGGTGTGATGATCGTTTTGCCACGGCCATCGTTGCGTTGGCTGCGAGTGCGGAGAGGAACACCGTAACGATAGCCGCTCCGCCGCGCGTTTCCGCGCCGGGAATGTGGAACAGATCTTTTAAAAGATAAATCATATTGGCCGCAAACAGGTACAACGCGGCGTAGACGGCAATAGCGTATGCGAACACCAGCCAATCCGCCCGGTCCGGCATAGAGAGTTGTTTGGAAACCTGCTGTTTAGCTTCCGATGTCGGCTGTAACCGGAACAGCTGCAAGCATCCCACCATGGCTGCGATACCCAGCACGGCGATCACGGTTTTTTCAATCGGATCATTGCCCGCAAATACAGTGAAGAATGCGGGAGCGGAGAGCATGCCCAATAAACGAGCGGCAGTTCCCGCCCCGTCGTTGAAGCCGCGCAGTTGGCCGGCTCTGTCCACGGCCGCATGGTCGATTTGGTTCAGCAGGAAGTTATCGGCGAACTGCACCAGCACAAGGCAGAGGATGAAATGCGCTACGGTGTGGGCCGAGAGCAAGGCTTCAGCAATTACGGTAGTAATCAGGATAGCAATGGCAACCACAATTCGGCGCGGACGAATGCGGCGTGAAACCAGGATTCCGGTAATGGCCGCGATAGTCGAGGACAGTAACGTAATCGAAAGCAGCAGCGTCTTTTGCTCCGGATAATTGCGTTGAAAAAACACCTGAGGTAGCGCATTGGCGTTTCCCGACATCAGGAACGACAGGAAAAATAACACCAATACACTCAGCGCAAGCGTGGATTTAGAGATCTGCGTGGAATTGCTCATTGGATATCCGGTAGCCAACGGTCGAATATCCTGCCGATGGTCTGCTTTGCAATCACGCTCTCGGCGACGGCGCGATCATTCAAGAGTTCGGCTTCTGCGATGCCCTGTTCAAACCAAGCTGTCAGCAGCTCCGCCAAGTGTGAATCACGAACCTGAATGCCGAGTTCGAGACAAAATCGCGGCGAGAAAAAATCGAGGTTGCTGCTGCCGAAGCCAATCCATTCGCCGTCCGCTACGAAGTATTTGCAATGCAGCGTGCGGCCTTTTCCCCGGCGCAGGTAAAGCGAGACGCAAATATCGATCAAGTCAGGAAAACCGGCGTAGAGCCGGTAATTCATGAAATCAAGATCGTTGCTCTCCGCTGAGTTGGTGAACAGGCGTACGCGCACACCGCGGCTGCAAGCTGCAGCCAGTTCATGATGGATCATGGGATGGTTGAAATAGTAGGCGTTTTCAATGTCCAGCGTTTTGCGGCAGGCCCGGATGCAGTCGAGCAGATAGATGAAGTTTGCATTGGACGCTATGCCCGCAGGTGCGGTGGGTTGAAAAATGTTTCCTTGGGTATTATCGTCATGCATGTTCGGGACACTCGTGAAAGTTTCTTCATAAACAAGTTGAGCGCGTGCGGCAGAAGGACCGGTCAGCAATAGGTCGATGTCGCGCCATTCGCTTCCGGCATAATGGTTTGCATAATTGCGGCCGCCGGTTATAAGCGTCGTCCCGTCCACGATCAGCAGTTTGCGATGGCAGGCGTCATAGCGGCGGTTGGGGTCTTTGAACAGCCGGTAATCGACGCCCGCGTCGCGAAGACAGCGAATCACATCGAGCACTTCCGGATTCCCGAAAACTTTCTGCGCGGTGATGCAGCGGTCGGCGATGATGCGCACGCGAACGCCGCGCCGTGCGCAGTCGGCTAAAGCCCGTGCCGTTCGCCAGCCCACTTCGTCCGCCTGAATATAGAAGGTCGAAATATCGATAGATTGCTTTGCGGCCTGGTAAAGCGAGTGGCGTTTCTCAAAAGCTGCCGCATTGTCGGTGAGCAGTTCCAATCGATCGGCCGGATCGAAAGAGCCGTAGAGCGAAGGGATTTTGTCCGCGGATAATCGGGATTGCCATTGTTCGTAAACTGAAGACCATGAAGGCCCTCCGCTCTTTTGCTGCCAGCGCGTCGCTAGAATCGCATAGCTGATGCCGTGAGCGTTGCCCGCCATATCTGCGTCCGACATTGACGCGACAGGCGCGATCCGCATGGCGCGGCCTGCCGCAAGGAGCAAACGCAGTGCGTGCGCAAGCAGGTAAAGAGTGTCCATTGATGTTTTTGGATTTGTTATCGATTTGCGGAATTAAGGCTACACGCCGGTTTCAGCTGTAAATGATGTCGTATTTTTCCATAAACAGCGTTTAGTTTGCGGTCATGTAAGGCAGGCATTTTTAAGAACTATAAGAGAGGAATTGTTACCGGGCATTTTAGACGCTTTTTATTGGAGACCATGGAAATTTTCCAAGTAGTCTTATGAACCGTTAGGCCGTCATATTTCCAAACAGATGAAAATATTTAGCGATAACTTCACCAGCCATGGGAAAAATTGTACAAATGAGGAATTATAATTTTGTACTAAAGTAACCTAGCTTTTATGTTAGTAATGTATAGTAGGAAAACAAATTAAACTGGGTTGTTATGCTTGCCAAGCCCTACTTTATGTCTCTGCCCTTGCATAAGTAGCATGACTAAAGTTTTATAAAGATTGGGCAACTTTAGATCTTATATGATCGGTTATTGTAATGACGCACAAGGCCGAATTGACGAAAACAATTAACGTGTTAGGGGGCTGGTTTTGCCGGGTAACAGCGCCAGCAACGAAAAGGGCTGTGGATTTTGGTTGGAGTAGCCGATTACGTCATGTAGTCCATAAAAACAGTGGTTGTTCGGACCAGCAGCCAACTTACTTGAGTGTTATGAAAAAGCGGACACGATGACGAGCAGGAAAAACATATTGTCGAGCCCGGCTCAAATAACTATCGATGATAATAAATGGAGCAAACATTATGATAAGGTTATTGATTGTTGACGATCATGAGTTGATGCGTGAGGGACTGAAGCAGCTTTTCGACGATGAAGAAGATCTCATGGTCTGCGCGGAGGCCGGTAGCGGCGAAGAAGCGCTTGCGATTTTGCAGGACGAGAAGTTCGACCTGATTTTGCTGGATATCTCTATTCCCGGCATCCATGGGGTGGAGCTGATAAAGAAAATCAAGGAACAATTAAATAGCCCGCCTATTCTGGTGCTGAGTATGTATAACGAGTCGCAAATTGCCAAACGCAAACTCAAGGCCGGAGCTTCGGGCTATATCACCAAAGACAGTTCGCCCAAGGATTTGTTGGAGGCAATACGCAAGGTGGCGGCCGGTGGACGATTTATTACCGCCGAAATTGCCGAAAAGATCGCTTTCGAGGTGAGTTCCGCTACGCCATTGGTACCGCATGAATTACTGTCTGCCCGAGAACTTGTCATTTTACGCATGCTGGCCCAAGGCAGGAAAGTCAACGAAATTGCCCATGATTTGGATATCAGCAGCAAGACTGTTAGCACCCATAAAGTGCGTTTGATGCAAAAAATGCATATAGACAGCGATGTCAAACTTATCCAATATACTATCGCCCATGGCATGACCATATAAAAATTCAGGACTATTATTCTTACAATACATTGAGTTAAGAAAAGTGCCGGCTTCCTGTAAGCGGTGGAGTAGTCATGCAGGGCAAATAGCGCTGATATATGACATCTGCTTATGGTTAAAGCCTGAAAATGCGTCGGATTTTTGCCAAACACTGATGGCTGGATTGCGGTTCTTTAAAAGTGTCAGTTATTACACCTCGCCGTAGTCCATTCCTTATAAACATTACTGCATTCAAGTGTAGGGCAGTTCTCACTGGAATTCGGTATTTGCTGATTGTGGCGACTAGAGATATCGTTTAAATTCGACACACGTATATTTAGCAAGGTAATTTAGGTCGGCTTTGATCAGCGTACAGATGATCAAAGCAAGTTTAATGTTAATAAATTATTAAAATATGCATGCTCAACTTTAGTTTGTAATTGACTATCCAATGCTGATTTTATTGGAGTTAATACCATTCAAAACACGAACAACTTAAAATTCATACCTATAAAAGTCGAGCATAGCCTTAAAAATATAATCCTCATTATATAATTGCACAGTAACTCAGTGAATGAGGTAGAGAGTTTTTCAAAAAGCTTGGACAAGAAAGATGAGTCCTTTTCTTATATTTTTACAGAAAACTCGAATGCTAAATGAAAAATTATTCATTTCTTACATTTATTCAATCTGTGTATTCGCGACTCATTGAGCCTTTTGATTGAATTAATTGAACGATCCATCCATCTATTTATAAAATTTTATATATCAATTACGTATTGCAAAACTCTGATCAATTATGGAGCTTGATCCAGAGCGTTAATATTCCCGAAGTAAACAGTTTTGGACTGTAAGAAGAACTATCGAGAAAAGTGACTGATACTTTGTTAGTGGTTACATTGCAAATGCAGACAAGGTAAAGCATTTAGGGCCGAAGTCATGGCTTTTTGAGAAATCTTTTAAAAATCATACATTGTTAGTACACGTTGAAGAAGCGATAAAAAGGCTGTGTGACGTTTAAATGTAGAGGAAATTACAGTATGGAAGAGCTGAGGAAGTTTCATCAAAATGATTTTTGGCTGGCTTTTCCAGTAGTGGCATGCGGCATACTTGGAATGCTAGATATGGCCGTGGTCAGTCGTTTTGCGATCAATGGTTCGGTC